>JAJYGR010000185.1 GCA_021790655.1 Acidobacteriota bacterium
TATGTGCAGATGCGCAAAATGTTCAAGTCCTTGGGCAAAGGCGGCGGCGCGCAGCGTCGTCTGATGGGATCGCTCGCCAACATGCGGATGGGCCGCTAGCCAGCGATGGCCTGGTTGCAGGACCAACTCGACCAGATCAGCGAGAAGACCCGCCAATTGGTCCAGCCAGAACGCCTACAGCCCAGTGAGCGCGCGGTCTCAGAACTGTTCGCGAGCGGTATCGAACAGCAGATTCTTCCTGTCGGCAGCCTCGCGCCAGAATTTATTCTTCCCGATGCGAATGGCCGCATGGTCCGCTCCGCCGATCTGTTGGCACTTGGTCCCTTGATCGTCAACTTTTTTCGCGGACGCTGG
The DNA here is from genome assembly GCA_021790655.1 of Acidobacteriota bacterium. Taxonomy (GTDB): domain Bacteria; phylum Acidobacteriota; class Terriglobia; order Terriglobales; family Acidobacteriaceae; genus JAKAAZ01. The sequence goes on from JAJYGR010000185.1 coordinate 355, forward strand.
TGCCCATATTGCATGACGGAGTTGAATGCATGGCGCGATCTGTATCCGCAGGTGCGGGCAAAGGGTGCGCTGCTGGTTGCCATCTCTCCGCAGACGCAGCATCAAAACAATTTACTGCTGCAACAGTATGACGCGCAGCAGACACTCCCATTTCCCGTTCTCAGCGACGCAGGCTCTGCCGTGGCAGAAAGCTTCCACCTCGCATACACGGTGCCGCTCTATCACCAGAAACATTACCGTCGCATCCTGGTGAATGTTCCCTTCATGAACGGGGATGCGACGTGGCGACTGCCTTTGCCTGCGACCTACGCCATTCGACAGGACCGAGCGATTGCCTTCGCGCAGGCACACGCAGATTTTCGCGTCCGCCCGGAGCCGGAAGACGTGCTTGCCGCGCTATAGCTCAGTTCCGAAACTTCAATTCAATATGTGGCTTCGATTCCGTTCCGGTAATTCGAATTGGAATTTCTGTGTTTACTCCATGTCGGGCAAAGAGTGGATCGACGGGCCTCAACAGCGCTCCCTTCCATCCGCCTACCATGCTGGAAACAGACGCATCCATGCGCGCGGTACCCGCAAAGTCGAACAGTTTGCCATCGAGCGTATATGTCCCCGCCAAATCAATCTCCGTACCCGGCATGTTGCAGACCAGTTGCGGTAGCGTCAGCTTCCGATCGGCCAGCGAAAATTTTCCATGAATACTCGCTGGAATTTTTGGCAACGGGTCCTGTTGCAAAAGTCCCTCCAACGACAACCGCCGAGCTTCCTCTACCCTGCCCTGGCTGCGCAGGCTGAGTTCATCCACTCTTTTTTGAATATGCAGGTTGGTAAACGATACGTCATGCGCAGTGTATGTTCCGGTCAGACGCAGCTTTCTGCTGACAGACTCTTTTCCCGCGGGCAGATCGAACCTGGTCTGTAGTTGCACCGCGCCGCTCATCACCGGCGGCGTGGTTTTCACTCCCATCAACAGAAGGTCCTCCACGCGGCCACGATCAATCGTCACATTGAGATGGATATCGTGGCCCTTTTGGGTTTGAGCACGCTCCACGTAACCGGTCGCCGTCAGATGGGTGTGCAGAAAATGCGCATAGACCGGCTGCAGATAGGTGTTGCCATTTGTGCCATTCACGATGGCATGAAATTGTGTACGCAGATCCACCTTGTGCCCGCTCGCGTCGATGCTGAAGTTTGGAGTATCTGTCGCGCCATCTACCGCGATAGTATCCAGCTTGCCGTAAAATTTTCCCTGCGAAGAAAGTGTGCCCGCAATTCCTTTCGTCGTGCTCAGGTCAGCATTGGTAAAGGAATAATTGCCATCTACGGGCGTATTTCCTGGCTGTTCCGTATGCCACGGGCCAAAATTTCCCACTGCCGCAATATTTCCAACAGGCCGTGGATTCACCAGGCTTGCAGTGAAATGCATGGGCTGGTCCGAACCAACGCGCTTGAGTGTCAATGCGTGAATCAAGAAATGCATCGGAAGCTTTTTGGGATCGTCCGTCAGGAGGACCAGCAAGGCATCGTCGCAAAAGATCCGGTCGATGACAATCTTCAACTTGCCATGACCTTTTTTCGACTTTGGCATCGCTGCGCGTTCCGACTTGGATGGAACTTTCACGACGAGTCCATGCACCTCGACGGACCCAACATGCATCGGAGATCGGAAGAGATCGACCAACTCCGTATGAAAACTGAATGAAGCTACGGAAATCTGCGGCGGCAGGCTAGGATCCAGATTAGAACGCAAGCTCAGGTCTTTGCCCTCCACATCCAGACCGCGGTAAACGGAAGCATGAAATTCACCGAGTTTTACCTGGCTATTGAACCGAGTGGCCAGCGTCTGGACCACACGCGCCCGCAAAATTGGCTCCACATGGCGAATTGCGTATTCAGTGGCAACTACTACAACTATGGAGATACAGGCCAGCAGTGCCAGAACAATTTTCCAGCGGTGAGGATTATGTTTTTTGGCCGGAAAGACGATTTGATCTTCCTTCACGCTACATCGGATGCGGAAATGCAGCAGAAAGGTTCTCCTATCAAAACATTATCGTAGAGCACTTTCATAGCGATGCACAGCATCCCTAAATAAAAAATGGCACGCTGTTCGCGCACCATTTTCTTGTCCCACACAACCACTGTGTCGATTACGCAGGAGACAATGCTTTGGCAGGAGTATCTACCAATGCAATGCCGATGTCCGCGGCAATCTTCTCCGCGGTAAAGGCTTCGATGACATCTCCGACCTTGATGTCGTTGAAGTTCGCGATGCTGATGCCGCACTCCATGCCATTGCGGACCTCGCTGGCGTCATCCTTGAAACGCTTGAGCGAAGCCAGCTTGCCCTTGTAGACCGGCACATCGTCGCGCAGCACACGCACTTCGGAGTCGCGCTTGAACATGCCGTCGGTCACGCGGCAACCGGCCACCGCTCCCACCTTGGGAATTTTGAAGACGTTGGCGACTTCGGCGCGGCCAAGATAGTTTTCCTTGATCGTCGCCTCCAACAGCCCCAGCATTGCCTTGCGCATCTCGTCCTGCAACTCGTAAATGATCGAATGCAGGCGAATTTC
>JAJYGR010000204.1 GCA_021790655.1 Acidobacteriota bacterium
AGGTCCGCCCGGCCCGCAGTCTGGTCTGCGTGCCGTAATCCTCGCCGGTCGCTTGGGGAAGCCAGTTCGCCGCCATCGAGCCTTCGATGCGCCCATACCTGCCGAGTGGATTTGTAAAGAATTTCCCGAATTCTCCTGTTGCACCTGCATCGAGCGTAAATCTTCTTTCAGGAAACCGGACGAGAGATCGCTGGACTCCAGATCGAAGCGCAATTCCAGACGCCCTCGTGAAAAACGGCGCAGCCTGTTGCGGAATTCCAAAGAGAGTCCGGAAGTCTCGATAGGAATATTCGGTACCGAGGTCCCACTGCCAGCGCCAGCCCACCAGGGATTGGATCTCCGCGCCGATGACAGCATGCTGAACATTCAGTCCCGCGGGCGCCGGTGTCAAAGGTAGGAGCGTGTTGGTGATGTTCCAGTTCTCGTTGCGGCCATCGAAGTACATCCGCAAGCGCCGCTTTGGGTCGGCTGAAAGGGGCGTTGCGATTTCGCTGGCAATCATGCGCTTTTGCGCGTCCCAGCGCACAAACGATACCCAGTTCAGTCCTTTGTTGTTCAAGTTGAAAAACTCTGGATCGACCGCCTGATACGGTAAGCTGCGTAACGTCGACACCAGGCTTTCCAATTTATTTCCACGCCAACCGCTTCTTTCGCCACCATGAAAGACAAGCTTGAAGGAGCCATCGGATTGTGCCTGGAGTTCGTAAAAAGCGTTGGGAAAAAGGTCGAGCGAATCCAGTTCCGCCTCAGTCGTCAGAAACCGATCGCGGTTCCACATGCGCCCTGGCGAAAAGGAAAAAGCCCGATCGAGAATCAGGGGATCGAGGCGCGGCACAGGGTCATAGGTCAGATCGCTGAGATCTGGCTTTCCAACCCGGTTCCAGTACTTCAACGCGGCTTCCAGATTGCCTTCCAGAAAATAAATCGACGCCAGAAAATTGTTCGCGTAATCGTCCTGCGGGTCGATCGTCACGGCACGGCGCAACTCATGTTTGGCCCGGGAATACTGTTTCTGTCGATAGGCGATTCCCCCCAGCTCCTCCAGAAAACGGGTGTCTCTCGGGTGCCGGACAAGTCCGGCCTGAAACGCCTTCTCTGCTTCCGGAAAACGCTGGAGTTGCGCCAGCGCCAGTCCGCGGTATAACTCAAGATCGGCAGGTTCGTCCGCCGACTCCGGCACGGCGCGAACCACGGCATCCCACCGCCCCGCGTCATACATTTTTTTTACTGTAGAGAGATCGTCCGCGGAGGAGGCAGTTGTCTGAGCAAGCGAACAGCCCGTCAGAATAAAAATAAACAGAAGTAGTTTCAATGTCCGGTTTGGGGCACCGCAAGCAGGGTCCAATGGTGAGTGTAACTCCATTCCGATTCGAACCCTTCCCGCGAGATGCGAAGCATCTTCTGTTGGGCTGGATCGTTCAGGAACACATAACCCCGCTGGGAATCGATTCCTACGACAACGACATAATGCAGCGGCCCGAGAGGTCCGCTGGCCTTCAGCATCACAATCAGCGGACGACCCAATGCAAGATGGTGTTGCAGATCGCTCCATTGGCCCTGAAAAATAAATGCCCGGTAGCCCGATTGGCGGAGATACTGCTGCATGCTGCTGGCATAGATGCCGCCCGCCGCGCGAGAGAAGAGCGCTGCCTGGATAGTTAGCGGATTCGCCTCTGCCGCAACTGGCTGCCCCTGTTTATTTTCCCAATATTGCATGACCATCGCGATGGAAGCGGAACCGCATCCATCCTTGGTTTGCGCCGCGAAAGGAACATCGATCCAGATCGCAGGATTCCCTGCCGCCTGCATTCGTGCTGAAACTGTTGAGGCGGTCATCCACGAACCGCCCAAAATCAACAGTACGGCAAGGACGCGCAATTTCATTGCTAGTGGACTGCGACGATAAGCAAAATCAATACGGCAATCGCGACAAGGATGATCAGCAGATCGTGATTGTCTATGGTCCCAGCGGCGTAATCCTTCTGTGCCTTGTCTGAACGCGCAGCCAAACGCGCCAGATCGGCGTTATTCAACTGGCTGACAGCATTCGTCACCTGCTGGGGATTGATGTTGGCAGTTTTCATTGCCCGCTGTGCCTCTGGGGAAGACAGGAAACTTTTCACCCGCTCCTGATTGTGCTGGCGGGAAGCAGACGCGGCCGTAACGTCTTTCTGAATGGCGGAAGGAGAAACGACGTGGTTCTGGGCCAAAATGTTCTGTGGAGTTGTTACAGCCAAGCCCAGGAACAACACGAAGGCACTATTGACTCCACGAGATAGCAACTTCTTCATCTTTACCTCCAAAAAATAGGGATTTCGGACTCGCCGTTCCCTGAGTTTATCGGCTGCTCCGATCGCAGTCAATCAATATCAAGAGGCCAAACAGAGTGCGTTTGTCCCTGCAATGCGACTATCGTCAATCATTTCATTTGATAAGTGGTGTGTTCAAGAATTCCTCCCCTACGTGTTACTATGAAGTCACGCTCAGTGATTTGGTTGTGAGCCGTGCTTGCCAGCCTAACGGCAAGTCGTCCGCAGTAGCACCCTCCCAAGCCTCTCCAGCGTGATCGCTCGCAAAGAATTTGCGTTGCGGTGCGGCGAAGCGATGCGCTTCCGCTACCAAGCTGTCATGCGGCATCCGATGGTCGAACCAATTCTTCGTATCGACCCCTCGAGTTTTCCGATACGTGCTTAGCCTATAGTATTTTGGCGCGCGTTTGCCCGGAAACTCCGGTATCCCCGGCGGTAATTCTACTTTCCTCCTGCGGCACGAAGACCGTAGAGGCAAGCAGTGTGTTCCGGCTCTTTCGCGTATGGGTGCTAAGGCGAAGGCGGGCTGGAAACGAAGGAAAACCTTGACTCAATTTACAGATTTCACTCTTTTGCCCGAGCTTCAAAAGAAGCTTGCCAAGGCCAATTTCATTACTCCGACCCCCGTACAGGCTGGCGCAATTCCGCCCGCACTCGAAGGCCGCGATGTTCTGGCGACGGCACAGACCGGCACCGGCAAAACCCTAAGCTTTCTGATTCCAATTATTGAAGGGCTACAGAAGGCGCCTAATACGTCAACACAGAATCAGGGCCAAAAACAGGGTCCGCAAGGCAGGGGCAAAAGTCCCTTTGCATTGATTCTTCTACCGACACGCGAACTTGCGATGCAGGTAGAGCAGGCATACCGCACACTGGCTCTGGACTCCACCGCTCAGGCGGCTCTGGTAGTGGGCGGACTTTCCGAAGGCCCGCAGCTCCAGGCGATTCGTCGCGGAGCGCGTTTGATCGTGGCGACTCCTGGTCGTCTGGAAGATTTTCTTCGCCGCAAGTTGGTGCAGCTCGACCAAGTACAGATCCTTGTGCTGGATGAAGTGGACCGCATGTTGGACATGGGCTTCAAACCAGCGATCAAGCGTATTGTTACCGCGCTGCCCGCGCAGCACCAGACACTCTGCTATTCGGCAACCCTCGAATCGCCAGTAACCGAAGTGGTTCGCGATTACCTGAAGAATGCTGTCCGCGTCGAGATGGGTTCGGTGCTAAAGCCGGCGGAGAATGTCCGCCTACAGACCTTCGAAGTTACGACCGAAAAGAAAATGCCGCTGTTGGAGCATCTTCTGCGTTCCGAGGCTGGCAGCTTTCTCGTCTTCGTTCGCACCAAGCACAGCGCGGACCGCGTGGCCAAAAAGCTCAGCCTTTCCGGCTGGAATGCGACCCGCATCCACGGCGACCGCACGCAGGCCCAGCGCAGTGCAGCTCTCCGCAGCTTTTCGCAGGGACAGCATCGCGTGCTGGTGGCGACGGACGTGGCCGCTCGCGGCATCGACGTGGCGCACATCGCGCATGTCGTCAACTACGATATGCCGAAGATGGCGGAAGACTTCGTCCATCGCGTAGGCCGCACCGGTCGCGCGTCGAAGTCGGGCGTCGCTTCCACCTTTCAGGCCCCTGAAGAAAAAGGCGATCTGCGGCGCATTGAACGCGCGCTGAAGATCACCATGGAGCGGTTTAGGGTGAAGGTCCCTTTGACGGCGTAAGTAGAGAAGTATCGGGTAGCAAATGAGGCGCTTCCGGCTATATGCGGAAGCGCCGTTTTTTCATTTTCAAGTACGCGCGGGCTATAGCGGATTCAAGATAGCTGTACCCTATAGTTGCAGAATCGGAACCAGGTCAGGGCGTTGGCGGGAGCGATCTGCGGGAGGGCGTCCGCGATGGCCGATCGAGCGCCTCGACGGTGCGCGATTTTCTTCCGCTTGGATATATCTATCTTGGATCCGCTATAAGTCTACTGGAAAGCGAAGACACTGGCGGGGTTGGAATGTGTGCTGTTTCTCTCGCATTGCTCTTATTTCTTACAAATCAAAATGCCCCCGATTTTTCCGGAGGCATTTTCGATTACCTACTGATCCGTCCAATGAAGCATTGCATTTGGGTGCCCCATCCTCGCCGCGTTGTTTGCGGCTACGGTGGGAGAAAACACGATTTTAAGCGTTACTTTTGATCGAGTACGATACCGTGAGCAGCTGACTGCTGGTTCTTCTGTTGCTCATTCGCCTTGCGCGCCGCCATCGCTTTCTGGACCCACTGGTCGGCCTGGGCCAGGTCGACTTTGCGAGTGTCATCGTCGCCACATTCGAGGTCTGCTTTGCGGCGATACAAAAGATTCATGTATGCCATGGCGTCATCGTAATTCGGCTTGATCTGAATTGCCTTTTGCAGATAGTCCAGGCCTTCCTGAATGAGTGGAGCGTTCTTCTCCGCGAGAGCCGCACAGGCTTTTTTGTCCTTGATGGCGTCCCCATTGTCCTGGAGTCCCAAAGACTGGCGAACTGGCAACGCGTTCTTGTAGGCAACTGTCCAATCGATCACGCCAACGGTGTAGTCGGCGCTCGCATCGTTCGGATCGACGGCAAGCACCTTGTTCTGGTACTCCTTCGCCTTGTCGAAATTCTGCGTATTCAGATACAGCGAAGCAATCCCCTTCAGGGCATTGATGTCGTTGGGATCTTTTTGCAGAACGTATTGAAAATTTTGAATTGCCAGGTTTGCAAACTTCATGTTCTCGGGCGTCTGAAGATTGGGGATCACTTGCTGTGCATACGCTGTCGCAAGATACAGGCGTGCCATGGGCAAGCTGGGATCGAGTTGGACTGCCTGCTGAAAGTGATTGATCGCCTCTTCGTAGTGAGCAGTCTTGAAGGCCTCAACGCCTTTGTTCAAGTGGTCGCGTGCTTGGAGTCGGTTACATCCGGTGATTAGGACAAGGGCAGTACACAGGACTGCGGCCATGACCGGAAGACGTGCGATGCGATTCATTCGGCTTGATCTCTCCTTCAATCAATCGGCTGCCGTATCCATAGCTGGATGACAGCGAGAACCAGTGCGTGAAAGTCAATTCACTTGCTTTGTGATCTTACTCGGTTTCGTTGATTTGAGAAAGACCGTAGCATCCGACTGCAAACGAACAACGCTTTAGAGGTGTCCGATCACCCCCCTCTTATGCATTATTGCCCGGCTGCAATCTTCGGGGTAATCACACCAATATGGTCTACGCTAGCTTGATGGCCAATGTCAATCACATCCGCGACCGCCGCAAAATCCAGGTCTGGATCGCCCTTGATAAACATGACTTTCATGGCGCGCGTTGCATAAATCTGTTCCAGTTGCGGTAGCAACTGATCGTGCGAGACGTCTGTCTCATTGATCTTGTAACCTGGCCGACCTCCGCCGGGCCGATGCGTAATCTGCACCACGATGGTACGGTCGCTATTGTTTTCATGTTGAGGATTTTTTGGCGGCTGCGGCACCAACGCATCCAGGCCATGCGGAGTCGTAGGCGTAATCACCATGAAAATAATCAATAATACCAAGAGCACATCGATAAGAGGAGTGACGTTGGGGCTGGACGAGAGACTGCCACCACCACCTGCTGACATTGCCATAAAATTATCCTCGCTTTACAAATACACCCCGTTGGGGGCTGCGTTCGCTCAACAGTCGAACGGAAATTCAGAAAATTGTTAGGATCCCGGGGCCGGAGTCGTTGGCGGTTTCGGTGTCGGCTGAGTTAACTGCGGCTGTTGCTCGGTGAGAAAGCCCACTTCATCAACTCCCGCCGTACGGAGGTTATCGATCGCGTCCATCACCACGCCGTAGCGGGCACGCGCATCGGCGCGAATATATACGGTCTTGCTGGGTTTATTTTGCAGCAAATCCTGAGTCTTCGGGCCCAGGTCCGCTAGCGCAATCTGATTGGCCCCCAGATAGACGCGCCCGTCGCGCGTGATGGCCACCTTTACCGTGTCCTCATGGTCGGCATCGGGCATAGGGTCTGCACTGAGTGTCTTTGCCAGATCGACGTTTACCTTATTTTGCAGCATGGGTGTGATCACCATAAAGATGATCAACAGAACCAGCATCACATCGACCATTGGGGTGACGTTGATGTCCGATGTGACTTTTTTGCCTTCATCTCGTTTTGCAATTCCCATGGATAAACTCCGGGGCCGTAGCTCTCTACGCCTCCATGGCGTGGAGCCTGGCCGCTATCTTGTTTTACATTCTGGCGGGCTGACGACACTTATGGCTCGTCAGCCCACGACAGATGATTCTCGCTTGGTACATACCTGAATTGAATCGGACAGCCTCGTTTAACGGCGTGCGCCTTGCTTCAAAAAGTAATCGACCAGCTCGCTGGAAGAGTTGTCCATTTCGACGTCAAACGCTTCCACGCGATTCGTAAAGTAGTTGAATGCCATAACGGCTGGGATGGCCACGAAGAGACCAAATGCCGTGGTGACTAGGGCTTCAGAAATACCACCGGCAACTGCGCCTATACCGGAGGTCTTCTGCGTTGCAATTGCCTGGAAGGCGTTCAGAATACCAACGACTGTTCCAAACAGGCCGATAAATGGCGCCGTGGAGCCGATCGTTGCCAGACCACCGAGACCACGCTTCAGCTTGGCGTGAACAATGGCTTCCGACCGTTCGAGGGCGCGCTGGCTCGCTTCGACTTGCGGTTCCGAAACCGTGCCGCCACTCCCGTAGTTGCGGAACTCCTGAAGACCGGCAGTGACAACTTCCGCCAGGTGGGACTTCTTGCTGCGGTCCGCCAGCTTGATGGCTTCATCCAGACGGCCTTCTTTCAAAGCGCCAGCAACTTTCGGAGCAAACTCGCGAGACTGCTTGCGGGCCGCCGAGAAATAAAGAGCGCGGTCAATCATGACGGCCAGAGACCAGACCGACATAATCAAAAGCAGGAAGACGACCATTTTGGCCAGAATTCCCATGTTGTGCCAGAGGTCCACGACAGTGAAACCGGGCGCCTGATCTTGAAAATATGCCGCCAGCGCAGCCGTGTGCGGGGCGAATTGTGTAAGGTGAGCGAGAATCACTGGAATCTATCCTCCTTAAGGATAAGCTTGCATTTTGGTTGATGCGGTAAATCAAATCGTTAGAGCGAACATATCCGAAAATATCATTCGTTCAGGGTAAACACCACACTGATCGTTGTTTCCACGTCGACAGGAACCCCATCAAGCACGGTCGGCCTATACCGCCAGCGCCGAACGGCATCCAGCGCGTTCTGCTGCAACATTGGGGGACCACTTACAACTCTCAGGTTCTGAATAGTGCCATCCTTGCCGATGGTGGCGGCCAACACCACAGTACCTGAGATGCGGGCAGCACGGGCAATGGGTGGATATGTTGGAGAAGGTTGCGAAATTGCCTTGCTCTGCATGACGCCAGAGGACACCACGATCTTCTTGGGCGGCGCCGCCTTCACTACCGGCCCATTCCCCATTCCGCCTAAAATGCCTCCGATGACGCCGCCTTCGCTGCCGCCAAGACCGCTCATGCCCTGCACGCCGCCTGTAGGCGGTGGGGGAGCCTGGTCTTTTACCATCTTAATGACTTTTGGAATCTTACTGGGGGCCGTCAACTGGTCGGCCATCGATTCGACATGCACTGGGACGACTTTCACCTCGGGAGGCGGTGGTGGAGGCGGTGGTGGTGGTGGCGGCGGTGCAACTAATAGAGTTGCCATGGCCTGCGTAGGCAATGCTTCCGGGTAAATAAGAGGAATCAAAATAAGGATCGCAACCACGCTCACGTTCAAAATCAACGTGGCGATCATCCAATATTTACTCTTGGTTTTCAGCTTGCCAGCAGATTCAAATGTGCTGTCTTCGAACATGGCGTTTACCCCTGGAGTCCTGAAGCTTTAATTCTTCCTCAATCTTAGACACCGGACTCCAGGTAAAAAGTTCCCAATATCGTAGAAATATTTCCCAGCTACCACTTTGTTCGACCAAATCTTTCCCTATCAAACTTTTGCACGCTTGCCAGCAGGCAGCGTCACGGTCTTGCCGCGGCTCGCTCGCCAGTCCTGATAGGCCACCAGCATCGGCGCCGCCACAGCAATGGAGGAGTAGGTACCGATCAGAATGCCAATGACCAACGCAAAGGAAAATCCGTTCAATACCTCGCCGCCAAACAGGAACAGCGACAGAACTGTAAGAAAAGTCAGGCCAGAGGTCAGGACCGTCCGGCTTAGCGTCTGGTTGATGCTCTTGTTCACAATGTCGGACAGAGAGCCACGACGCATCAGGCGCAGGTTCTCGCGAATACGGTCGAATACGACAATGGTGTCGTTCATGGAATAACCGATCAGCGTCAGGATGGCCGCAATCACCGTCAGGGTAATTTCACGGTTCGCCAGACTGAATGCACCGATTGTAATCAGCGTGTCATGGAAAACGGCCACCACGGCAGCCACACCGTAAATCAACTCAAATCGGAACCATAGATAGACCAGCATTCCTGCCAGCGAATACAGAGTGGCCAGCAGTGCCTGCCGACGCAGTTGCGCGCCAACCTGCGGTCCGACAATCTCCACATTGCGTACTGTAAAGCCAGAAAGATATGCGCCCTGCTGAAGATCGGCGTATACGGCTGGATCTACCTTCCCGTTAAGATCTGAGATGCTGCCAAACAGTCCACCTTTGTCCTGATCGCGATAATTAAGGACTGTAGTCGCGATCTGCGGATAGCGGACTTCTTCCACCGCTTGGTTGTTCAAATGCAACGGATCGGTCAGAGTAAGAAATGCCGCCAGCGATTCCCGCGTTGCATTGTCCAGGTCAAGCTTACCGGCATTGGCAGCTCCAGTCGGCAGATAGTTGGCCTGCAAGGTCTGCACAATTGTGGCGCGTCCAGTGTCGAGCGAAGACTCCTTCGTGTCCCGCTGCGGCAAGGAAACGATGACCTCATGATCTGCGGCGTGTCCGAATCTCTGTGTTTTTATGTCATGCAGACCGGCCCGGTCCGCCGCCTGGCGGATACGGTCGACCTGTGGCGGCTGCTCAAACTTCAGATAGATTAGCGTTCCACCCTGAAAATCGACACCAAGCTTGAGACCGTGCCAGAAAAATAACGACAGCAACCCAGAGATGCTAAAGATAAGTGAAAATCCGAGGAAATACCACTTCTTCCCCAGCCAGTCGATATTTACTTCACCGAAAAATTCCACGCCGTACTCCGATACTTGTATTCGAAAATAAAAATGCGGTCCGTTGTTCTAGCCTGGATGCCCCATCCTTCGCAGCCTCATCGCGAAGGGTGGGAAGATAGGCTATATAGCAAATTGAAAGCTACTATAGTTGAAAGTAAAGTTTGCCATCCTGAGGTCGCCACGGCGACCGAAGAATCCAGAGGGTGATAGCGGCCATGATAAGGCGAATATTCTCTGGATTCTTCACTCCGCTCCGCTTCGTTCAGAATGACTCCCCCTGATGACTCGTTACATTCACTATGAATCTGCTATTAAAGATACTTTCGTTCAAAAATGTGGTCTGTCCTTACTTAAATCTCAGCCTCAGCCCTCAAATCGAGATCGGCTCGCCACGCTGCTTACGATTCAAATTCGCTTCAAAAATCACTCGCGAGACAAAGACCGCGGTAAACAAGTTGGCCAGCAAACCAAACGTCAGCGTGACGGCGAAACCTTTTACTGGACCCGTGCCGAACAGGAACAGGATCGCCGCCGACACAATGGTCGTCACGTGGGTGTCCACGATGGTGAGCCATGCATGCGCGAACCCCTGGTCTACCGCCGCTGATGGAGCTTTGCCAGCGCGCAATTCCTCTCGAATTCGCTCAAAGATCAGCACGTTCGAGTCCACGCCCATACCAATGGTGAGGATGACACCGGCAATACCCGGCAGCGTCAGCGTGGCATGCGTGTAGCCCATAAAGCCGAGCAGAATAATCAGGTTGAGGACCAACGCAAGGTCGGCATTGATGCCCGCGCCTTTGTAGTAAATCAGCATGAAGGCCAGCACTGCGAACATTCCCGCAGCCGCAGCTTCCACGCCAGCCCGGATCGAGTCCGCGCCCAGCGACGGCCCAACCGTCCGCTCTTCCAGAAAATGGATCGAAGCCGGCAACGCGCCGGTACGCAGCATCAGAGAAAGGTTCTGCGCCGTGTCTTTGGTAAATCCGCCGCCTTCAATCTGGCCCTGGTCGCGAATCGCGCCATTGATCGTTGCCACTTCGCGCACGGTATTGTCGAGCACGATGGCCATGCTCTTGCCGATGTTCGTGCTGGTGTACTGATAAAAACGGTCGCCGCCTGCCCGCGTCAGAATAAAGGTCACATCCGGGCGCTGGTTCACGTCCACTGAAGGCTGCGCGTCGCGGAAGTCGCTGCCCGCCACAACGGACGCACGCCGCAGCAAATAATACTGTCCAGCCGAGCTGGAGCCATCGTCGGACTTCATCAACTCGCCATCCGGAGGCAGCGTGCCGCCGTTGGCCTGCAACGCGCTCTGCTCATCCATATACGGGCCGCCGAGCACTTCATGAATTTCCAGTCGCGCCGTGGACTGAATGACGTCCTTCACCCGGCCCGGATCGTCGATGCCGGGCAGCTCTACCAATATCTGATAATTACCCGGGCCGTACTCTTCAATGACCGGCTCGCTGACGCCAAGGCGATCGATGCGCTCGCGGATGGTTTCAATCGACTGCTGGAGCGCGCGCTGTTTCAAATCGTTCACGACCGAGGGCTTCATCGTCAGCGTGTAGGAGTTGTCGGCCCCGGACGTAATGTTGTACTGCAAGGCGTAATGGTCTTCCAGCACGGAGCGCACCGCATTGTCTTTGTCCAGGCTCACACCCGTAACGCGGATGAGCTGCGGCTGCGTCTTCGGATGCGGCTTGATCGCCGTCGCTCCAGTCGCGCCCGCCCCCTGCAGGTCGGTAAGGATGCGCGACAGGTCGCTGTCGCTGGTTGCGCCCACCGCCTCGTCCACCATCACCTGCAAAATCAGATGGGTGCCACCGCTCAGGTCAAGTCCGAGATGGATGCGCTCCGTAATGGACTGCTTGATCGCCGCAGGGCTGAAGCCGTTTGGAAGGCCAAGGATGCCGGCAACGAACACCAGCAGGATGGCAATAATCAGTAGGGTCTTTCCAGTCAAGTTATTACGCATGGAGGTCTATAAGGATGGTACAGAATTGTTGGTAAATTCGGCGGGAAAAACGCGTCATGACTTCGATTCATCCTCGGCGGTGGTAACGCTGGCAATGGCGGACTTGGCGACTTCCATTTTGATATTGTCCGGCTTGACGCTCACAATCACAACATCGTCCTTGACGGAAACCACTTTGCCGCGAATGCCTCCCGTGGTGACGACCTGATCGCCGGACTTCAGCTTCGCCAGCATGTCCTGCCAGGTCTTCTGGCGCTTCTGGCCGGGCCGAATCATAAACAGATAGAAGACGGCGAAAATAAGAATGAAAGGTGCGAATGTGGTCAAACTCTTGATAGGGTTTGCCGGTACATCGAGAAATGTCGCCATGCAGTGCTTTCCTAAGCCAAAATGTTCGTCATTGCCGAACCCCGGTAACTGAACCATGGGTGCCCCATCCTTCGCGTCTTTTTCTTTTGGCGAAGGGTGGGAATGAACAGCAACCCAACCGTGAAAATCCTGTACGGAAGTACCCCTGGGCCACCGATTGCGTCCTGTTCCCGTGAATCTTCTAGCTTACATCATGATGGGCAATGGGTACGTGCGCGCTCGCGCGCATGTACCAGAAGTTCGGGCAGGGTCCCCAGGGAAATAGCATCGCGTACCGACTGCATCGTGTCAAGGTAGGCATGCAGATTGTGGATGCTGTTCAGCGCGCCGCCCAGCGGCTCCTGCGCCATCGCCAGATGTCGCAGATACGCACGCGTGTATCGGCGGCACACCATGCACTGGCAGTCCGGGTCCGGCGGATTCTGGTCCTCGGCAAAGCGCTGGTTCTTGATGTTCATGCGGCCTTCCCGGGTAAAAAGCAGGCCATGCCGCGCCGCCCGCGTCGGCAGTACGCAGTCCATCATGTCCACGCCCATCGCGGCATACTCGACGATCTCCTCCGGGTAGCCAACGCCCATTACATAGCGCGGCCTGTCCGCAGGCAGCAGCGGCAGCGTCGCGGCAATCACCTCGCGAGTGTGCGCGCGCGGCTCGCCCACGCTCAGGCCGCCAATCGCATAGCCCGGCAGGTCGAGCTCCACTAGCCGCTCAGCGCACTCGCGGCGCAAATCTTCATACATTCCTCCCTGGACAATGCCGAAAAGACTCTGCGTCCGACCGCCGAAATCGTCACACCAGGGAACTTCCCCGGCGTGCGCCAGAAAATAATCCCGGCTGCGGCGCGCCCAGCGCAGCGTCAGGTCCAGCGACTCGCGCGCGCGCTCCCGCGTCGCCGGCCACTCCGTACACTCGTCGAAGACCATAATAATGTCCGCGCCCAGCGCAATCTGCACTTCCATCGAATGCTCTGGCGAAAAGAAATGGGCCGACCCATCCAGATGCGAGCGAAACTGCACACCGTCTTCCGTCACCTTACGCAGCTTGTTCAGGCTGTACACCTGAAAACCACCCGAGTCGGTAAGGATAGGGCGCGGCCAGCTCATAAATTTGTGTAGCCCGCCCAGGCGACGAATCCGCTCATGCCCCGGACGAAGATACAGATGATATGTATTGCCCAGCAGAATCTGCGTGCCGACGTCTTCTAAAACACCCTGCGGCACCGCCTTGACCGTGCCAGCCGTCCCCACCGGCATAAATATCGGCGTCTCCACCACGCCATGCGGCAGTAACAGAGCGCCGCGACGCGCCTTATCGTAAGTCTGCTGAACAGTAAAGGTAAGCGACATGGTCTATTGATTGTAAAGGGCGTGCGATAGCTTTTTTGACAATGAGGCATAATGTACAAGTAGCGTCGCGTGTAGGTTTCAAATGGCTAAATTTGTTATCGATGTTGATGAAAAATTTCCTGCGTTGCGCCATGCCCCCAGCGTTGAGGCCATCATCGATATTCGCGTCGCGCCTGAGAATCGACCCGACGAGGAGTCCTTGAAGAATTTCGTGCAAAAGAAATTTTCCGATTATCCGTTCAAAGATTCTCAGCGGGAGATTCAGTACCAAGTAACAGTTTTACCCAATCAACCCCCGAATCAAACTATTCAAGACCGGGGATGGAAAGGGTTGCGTTTCCAATCTAGAGATCAAATGTATATTGCTCATTTCAATCGAGATGGATTTACGTTGAGTCGACTGGAGCCTTACCAGAATTGGGACCTGTTTCGGACAGAAGCGATGCGACTGTGGGATGGATATGCGGAGTTCGTAAAACCAGGGCAAATCCACAGAGTTGGACTACGTTATGTCAACCGAATCCAACTGCCAGCGGGTGAGTTGAACTTTGAAGATTATCTTTACGTGGCTCCTTCTACACCAAAAATCCTGAATTTTCCCATTACGGGGTTTATGCATCAGGACAGTGTTGTGGTGCCGAATAGTCCATATGCAATCAACATAATTAAAACGATACAGCCCCCGAATTTAATGGCTGGAATTGGCTTAGGCCTCATACTGGACATTGATGTGGCTACGACACAGCCATTTGAATACGAAGACATAAGATTAAAGAGTC
>JAJYGR010000252.1 GCA_021790655.1 Acidobacteriota bacterium
CTCCGATGCCATTCAGACGGATGCCGCGATCAATCCCGGCAACTCCGGTGGCCCGCTGTTGAATTCCCATGGCAATGTGATTGGCATTACGACCATGATTGCCACGGGTGGCGGCGCGGACCAAAATGCGGGAATCGGCTTCGCGATCCCTATCAACACCGCAAAAGCCGCGCTGAACGATTTTTCTCGCTACGGCAAAGTCCTTCGTCCGACGCTGGGCATTCGCGGCCTGCCGATTGGCCCGGACATCGCCAGCCAGATGGGTCTGCCCGCGGCTTACGGCATATTGGTCGAGCGTACCGTTCCCGGTGGACCCGCGGACCATGCTGGCATCCACGGCGGCATGCAGAAGGCATATCTCGGGAACACCCCCATATTTATTGGCGGGGATTTAATCGTCGCCATCGATGGCGAACAGGTGACAAACGACCAGGACATTCAAGAAATCATGGATGGACATAAGGCCGGCGAGACCGTGACTGTGACCATCTTCCGAGGCCAAAAACGTATGGACCTCAAAGTGGTCCTGGGAAACGCTGGCGACAATGGGGATGTACAGGTCTAAATTCTTGCGCCTTAACGCAAGAAGCGCGCTCGTCACCATCCATACAGAGGCAGCTCACGGTAGCCGCACAACGAGACCTGTACTGATTGTCTCAGGGTTGTAACTGGTCCCAAGCCCGGAAAGTCCGCCGTAGCTGAACTCCACGACGCGCCAGTCGACGCGCGGAAATACCGTCAGGTCTAGACCGCCTAAAAACTGATATTCGAACTTCGTCACATCGACTGCCGCCACACCTTGGCCAAACTGGGCGTGACCCATACCAACCAGGCCTTCCACGTACGGCTGGACAGGAAGAACATGCGGCTGAAACACCAGCCTCGGCCCAAACAAACCGCTGTCCAATTTGTCGGAGCCGGAGCCTAGCAATTCGCCCCGAGCATCCAGTCCAGCGGCAAAGAATGGAACATGCCAGGGATCGTAATATATGCCGAGGGTTGGACCATAGATCCAGCCGACTTGCGGTACGTTAGGCTTTGCCGCGCTGAATTCCCCATAGAGGCCGATTTGCGCGATCGCGCCTGTGGAAGATACAAGAAGCACTAGAACTGGAATGAGTCGAGACGCCTTCATGACAGAAAATCCTCCGTAGAATTGGCTCGATCAATTTAGGTCAGATCAAAATTTTCATCGCGGTTTTCGTTTTTTCTTGTTCAACTTTGAATTCCGCTTTTTGCTTGGATGCTGGCTGGGTCGGAAAGCTGGCTTCATTCCGGTAGATTTTTTTACACTTTTCTGGCGCTCCTCCACCAGCGCAAATTGCAATTTATTTTCCAGCGTATCGATGCGATCCAGAATGACACGCACGGCGTCTCCCACGGAAATGCGATGGCCGCTGGTCTCACCGATGATTTGACGGCTGTACTCGTTGAAACGATAGCGGTCTCCTTGCAACGTAGCGAGCGGAACCAGCCCTTCTACAAACAGGTCGTCGAGTTCGACAAATAGTCCAAACTTCGCCACGTTCAGGACGATCCCAGTGAACTCTTCTCCGACCCTGTCTTGCATGAAGCGGACTTTTTTCCATTCGATCAGTTCACGTTCAGCGTCGGCGGCGCGACGTTCGCACTGGCTGATCTCCTGCGCGATGGCTGCCAGTTCCTGCTCCTCTACTGGTGGCGCGATCTCCCCATCCCGACCTGGGCGCATACCCTGCGGCGAGGATGGGGCACCAGCTTTTCCCTTGCGCCTACTCCTCACCGGTTCGCTTGCGTTCGCCGGAATCTCTCGATGTCCATCGATACCTGCTGCTAGAAGGTCCTTTGTAATCCGATGGACGATCAAGTCCGCGTAGCGGCGTATCGGCGAGGTGAAATGCGTATAGCTCGGCGTTGCCAGCGCGAAGTGGCCTTCGTTGTGTTCGCTGTAACGCGCCTGCTTCAAGGAGCGCAACATCAAATACGTGAGGATGCGCTCCTCCGGTTTCCCGGCCAGACGCTCCGTCAGCTTTTGATACATCTGCGGCGTTACGGCAATGTCTTCGGCGACTTCCGTTATGCGCTTGTCTCCAGTGCCGCGTCTCATGCGATCTCGACGGTCTCCGCGCAATTCTATTTGCTTGATCGGCACCGCGCCAATGCCGAGTGAATAGCCGAAGTGCGCGGCGATCTCTTCAAAATTTCCGACGCGTTTGGCGTCCGGTTTTTCGTGAATGCGATACAAGCTCGGTACACCAAGCGCTTCAATCCAACTGGCGACACACTCATTCGCGGCCAACATGAATTCTTCAATCAGACGATTGGCCCAGTTTCGCTCCGAGCGCACAATGCCGCGCATCTGCCCATGCTCGTCAAACTGAATGACTGGCTCGGGAAGGTCGAAGTCGATGGAGCCGCGCTGTTCGCGGCGCGCGTTCATTCGTTGCGCCAGCGCGTACATACGCTCAAACTCAGGCACCAGCGGCGCAAACTGTTCGCGAGTCGCGGCATCGCCATCGAGGATGGCGTGGACCTGGGTATACGTCATGCGGCGGGCCGAGCGAATCATCCCTTCGCACACCTCGGAAGCCAGCACTTCTCCATCCGGGCCGAGCTGCATGATGCAGGAGAGCACCAGCCGGTCTTCGTCTGGACGCAGGCTGCACACATCGGTGGACAGCTCCATTGGGAGCATGGGAATGGCCCGATCGGGAAAATAGACGGAGTTGCCGCGCAGTCGCGCTTCCAGATCGAGCGCCGATCCAGGTCGAACATAGTGGGCCACATCGGCGATGTGGACTTGCAGTTCAAAGCCGCCACCATTGAGCGCGCGCACCAGGACCGCGTCGTCGAAATCGCGCGCGGTTTCGCCGTCGATGGTGACGATGGGAAGACCGCGGAAATCGCGGCGCTGCCGCCAGGTTTCCGGGTCGTTAACGGGTGGCACGGCAACGGCGCGAGCCTCTTGTAGCACGCGGTCAGGGAAGGTATGCGGCAGGTGATGCTTGCGGATGAGAATTTCGACATCCACACCAAAGGCGTCACGGTCGCCCAGAACTTCCATCACGCGTCCACGCGCCGGGCGAGTCGCTGTCGGCCAGTCGGTGATGGCGACGTCCACCACCAGGCCTTCGAGGTTCTCGTATGTCTCTAGCGCCTTGGCCTCCGCGCCTAACACTCGGTCCGGCGTCTCCTGCTGCGCTGGGACCTCCGAGCCGAAGGGAATCAAAATGGCTTCATTGAGGCGCGCGTTGAGCGGAGTGACAAAGTTGCCGGGAATGCGTTCGCCGCGTTGCGAACGCAGCACATGCGAGTAGTGGAAGATCCCGACGACCGTGGGATTATGGCGCTCCAGCACGCGCAGAATACGTCCGGAGCGGCGACTGTCGCCACGAGAGGGCGGCAGCAGTTCCACCAACACCAGATCGCCCTGCATGGCGCTTTCCAGACTGTTTGGCGGAATGAAGATGTCCTCTTCGCCATTTTTATCGCGTGGTTCGGGTCGGATGAAGCCATAACCGTCGCGATGCAGATCCAGCCGTCCGCTGACCCAGTTGTTGCGTTTGCGCGCAGAAGAGGCCAGCACCCAGAATTCGCGGTCGACCTTCACCAGTTGGCCGCTTGCGGTCAGGCGATCCAACTGCTCCAGCAGCAGCCTGCGTTCGCGCCCGCCGCCCAGCCCAAGTTCGCGCACCAGTTGTTTGTAACCCACGCGCTGGCCAGCCGACTGTTCAATGCGCTGCAAAAGGTCCTTGTCTGTCATCATTTGTCCGTCATTCTGTGTCCTTCAGGAGCCAACATCGCAGTGTTTCCAACGAGCTTTGCCGCTGAACCTGCGACCGAAATCGGGGAAAATCGCATTACCATAATGTTACCTGCGACCCCAGAAATTAAATACTTGCAGGATTCACTCCCCATTTTGCGCTTTAGCCGGTAAAATTCGATTAACTCGATTAGGACTGTGCGGCTCGCCCGGGCCACTTTTTGCCCAGCGGGAATCTCAATAAAACCCGAAGAGCTGTTTGCGAATATCTTACGGATCGTCAGGATACGCACTCGTAAACGGCGGAATGCAACGATAGAAAGGATTTAAGATCACGATGTGGAAACCGAACCAGCCCGGCACCACCCCTACGAACCCTTCGGAACCTATACGCCCGCAGACTCCTGCTCCAGTCAGCACGGAACCGGTCGCGCAACGTCCCAGCCCATCCACCTCAACCAACAGTGAGCAGGCCACAATTGGCAAGTCTCTCACAGTCAAAGGCGAAATTACGGGCAGCGAAATGCTGTTCATTGACGGGCATGTGGAAGGCTCTGTCAGCCTGCCAGGAAACCGCGTCGTCGTTGGCCGTAACGGCCATGTGGCGGCCAACATCGCTGCTCGTGAAGTCGTGGTCCTCGGCAAAGTCAACGGCAACATCAACGCCACGGACCGGGTCGATATCCGGAATGAAGGTTCGCTGACCGGCGATGTTGTCGCCCAGCGCATCAGCATTGAGGATGGCGCTTATTTCAAGGGCGGCATCGACATTCGCAAGCCTACAAATGTCGGCACCAAGGAAACCGAGACGATAAAACCCGCGGTCAGTACTCCGGCGCACGTCTAAACATTTCGTCATCCATTGCGGCCCAAAGCCTCGCGGAAATCCACGGGACTTTGGGCTGACGACTCTTTGGCCCTTCAAATGCGCCGCAGTTTCACGTGAAACAATCCAGTTTGAATCTTTTTCCTATGACCCACATCCGATAGTTAGGTTGTATTGGAGGCAATTGCCATGCTAAATATTCGTTTGAACGAGGATCGTGGCCATGCGAACCACGGTTGGCTGGATACGCACTTTACATTCTCTTTTGCCGACTATCATGATCCTGACCATATGGGCTTTCGCGCCCTGCGTGTCATCAATGAGGACTACATCGCGCCCGGCAGGGGTTTCGGAACGCATCCGCATCGCGACATGGAGATTCTTTCGTACGTCTTGAGCGGCGAACTGGGACATAAAGACTCGCTCGGCTCCGGCGGCGTTTTGAAACACGGCGAAGTGCAGTTTATGTCGGCGGGGACCGGCATTCGGCACAGCGAGGCCAATCCGTCTTTGAATGAGACGACACACATGCTGCAAATCTGGCTACTGCCAAACAGGAGCGGACTCGACCCGAAGTACGAACAGAAGGCTTTCCCCATCTCTGGCGAACCGAACATCCTGCACCTGATCGCTTCGCGCGATGGCCGCGATGGATCGTTTTTGATCCGCAGCGATGCCGAATTCTACGCAGGCATTCTGTCGGCTGGAACCAGGCTGGAACAGCCGCTGAAGCTTGGCCAGGGCTGGCTACAGGTTGCCTCGGGCGAGATCGCGGTGAATGGCCTGGAGTTGAAGACGGGCGATGGCGTGGCCATCAGCGACGAGAAACAGCTACAGCTTGCGACCGATGCCGGCGCGGAAGTGCTGCTGTTCGATCTGGCCTGATATTTCTTCGTTGCCAAAGCACGGCTTGGCTGATAATGGTGGATTGCCCTCATAAAAGCCCGCCTATGCGACGTTATTGGTTCTCTCTTTTGCTTTTACCACTCTTCGCCCTGCGCGCCGACGCGCAGAACGCTCCTGCTCCTGCGGCCGCCACTCCCATCACACTCGGCGAGTCCGCCGTGGCGCTGAACGGCCCGTGGAAGTTCCATACCGGCGATTCGCCACAGGCGAACGGCGCTAAGGCGCCTCGCTGGGCCGATCCGGACTTCGACGATTCCGGCTGGCAGAATTACGCGATTGATCCCAAACATTCTGCGCTGACGGCAGTGGAAGCGGTGCAGACTCCGCAGCTAGCTGGCTGGCAGCACCATGGGCATCCCGGCTACACCGGCTATGCTTGGTATCGCATCCGGCTTCAAGCGCCGCTGGATACAAATTCTCTCGCGCTGCTGATGCCGCAGTATGTCGATGACGCATATGACGTGTACGTCAACGACCAGAAAATCGGCAGCTTCGGCAAGCTGGATGGATGGCACGTTCTTTATCCCCAACAAGCGAAGCTCTTTCCCATTCTCGTTACATCTCTCAGTAGCGACCAACCTACCACGCTTGCAATTCGAGTTTGGAACATCCGCTATGAAGCGTTATCCAGCCAGCACAACCTGAATGGCGGATTGCGCGGCGTGCCGCTGCTGGGGCCATACATCAACGGAATTGAGATTGAAGTGCCGCACGATCTGCCGCTCGGCGTGGTGGCGGGGTTGCAGTATGAAGTCCGCGCGGCCACGCTGCCCGCAGGCGGCACGATGGCGATAATGACCGATGGCGTGGTGGAGGCGCAGGGCCTAAATAAGGAGCTTTTCGGTTTCGACCGAACCGGCGAAATGATGCGCCAACAGAAGTCCGCAGCCGAAATCGCCACCGCCGCGCAGGCCTTCGGCCAGCAGGACGACATTACCGTGGTCAGTATTGAACGGGTTCTCGCGGCCGCTACATCTGTGGCATGAGTCTGTGCATTTGCAGGCACTCGTTTCCAAAAATAAAGCTTGTCATTCTGAACGCAGCGAAGGATCCAGAGGTGATCGCGATGCTTACTCGGTGAGCATATTCTGGATTCTTCACTCCGCTATGCTCCGTTCAGAATGACTCCTCTTAATAATCGACAACACTCAATGTGAAACTGCTCTCCAGAGATCGCAGTCAAGGTGCTGCAACTTACCGCGCGGCGGGCGCGGGCAGAATTTCTTCTACATCCACCCATTGCGTGGGATACACGCCCGTATAGCAGGCGGTGCAGTAGCGATTGCCGTCAGCGCCATCACAGGCTTGCAGCAGACCGTCGAGCGACAGATAGGCGAGCGAGTCGGCCTCAATATATTCGCAAATCTCTTTGACGGACTGGTTGGCGGCGATCAGTTCGCGCTTGCTCGGTGTATCCACACCGTAAAAACATGGAGAGATAGTCGGCGGGCAACTGATGCGCAGATGCACTTCTTTGGCTCCAGCGCCACGCACCATGCGGACAATTTTTCTACTGGTAGTCCCGCGAATGATGGAGTCGTCGATCAGGATCACGCGCTTGCCCTCCAGCAGATTGCGGACCGGGTTCAGTTTGAGCTTGACGCCAAAGTCGCGCACGCGCTGCTCCGGCTCAATAAAAGTGCGGCCTACATAGTGGTTGCGGATCAGGCCGAAGCGGAAAGGGATGCCGCTCTCCGCAGCATAACCGATGGCTGCGGTCACGCCGGAGTCAGGAACGGGAACGACCAGGTCTGCCTCCACTGGAGTCTCACGCGCTAATTGGCGGCCCATTTCCTCGCGACTCTCCTGCACCCAGCGGCCAAAGACCATGCTGTCAGGCCGGGAAAAATAGACATGCTCGAACACGCAGCTGGTCTGAGGAATGCCGCTGGAAAACTGGCGGGAGGTAACGCCATCTCGCGACACCATGACGAGCTCGCCGGGTTTCACTTCGCGCTCATAGGTGGCGCGCAACAAGTCGAAGGCGCAGGTCTCGGAGGCAAAAACAATTGTTTCGGTACCGTCGGCATTCGCGATGCGTCCCATAGAGAGCGGACGGAACCCGCGTGCATCGCGTGCAGCAAAGATGCGGTCGCGCGTCATCATTACGATGGAAAATGCGCCCTCGACCTGACGCAGAGAATCTGCAATCGCATCGATCAAGGTTACCTCTTGCGAGTGGGCAATGAGCTGCACGATGATTTCGGAGTCGCTGGTTGTCTGGAAGATCGCGCCCTCGCGTTCGAGACGCGCGCGAAGATTGCCGAGTTGCACCAGGTTGCCGTTGTGCGCAATGGCGATCAGGCCCTTGGTCGAGTCAACGCGTATTGGCTGCGCGTTTAAGAGTGCGGAATCGCCGGTTGTAGAG
The DNA here is from genome assembly GCA_021790655.1 of Acidobacteriota bacterium. GTDB lineage: Bacteria > Acidobacteriota > Terriglobia > Terriglobales > Acidobacteriaceae > JAKAAZ01. The sequence goes on from JAJYGR010000252.1 coordinate 7,843, forward strand.
TAGCGCGTATGGCCGATGGCAAGTGGGCCGGGAAGCTTGTCCAAAACATCGTCGGTGAAGATCTCGGCGACCAGACCCATGCCTTTGATGTTCCAGAGATTTTCGTAATCCGCGGTCGCGATGCCAGCGGATTCCTGCCCGCGATGCTGCAATGCGTAGAGCGCCAGATACGCTTGTCGCGCTGCGTCGGGATGGTTGAAAATGGCGACGACGCCGCACTCTTCGCGCAGTTTGTCGAATGGAATTGCATCGTTGTCTGTCAGCATGGAATGGGCCATAGCTGCGTACATTATGACTGACCTGAATGCAATTCGCTGGAAAAGGTCGAGTCCAGGGCGTCGGAAAGTCCACGGAGCCATGGCTGGCGGAGATTTTCGATGGACTCCGAGATAGCGAGTTGACCATTTACGTTGATTTCAAAACGGTCCGCAACCGTCTTGCCGATCTGGGATACCTCCAGCATTCCTTGCGCGGCAATTTGTCTGACGCGCTCCACATCTTCTTGCGCGCACGTTACGAGCACTTGCGAAGCTTGCTCGGCGAATAGGGCGAGCGTCTTAGCTACAGGCTCCGTGGAATCGGAGAAAACTTCTGCGCTGACGCCAATGCCGTTAGCGAAAGCAGCCTCAGCCAATGAAACAGCGATGCCGCCGTCCGATATATCCCGCGCAGAGTGCAAGAATCTTTCGTTAGCCAATCGAGTGAGACATCTTTGCAATGCTGCTTCACCGGCCAGCGAAAGTGCAGGTGGCATTCCCCAAAAGTCACCGAGAATTTGCTTCGCATATTCTGAAGAGCCGAATTCGGTAAGATTTGCCGTCTGCATCATCGGGCGAATTAGTAGCACCGTATTGCCAAACCGCTGAAAGCCCGCAGGGACTGCCTTCGTCACATCTTCCAGAAGGCCAACGATGCCGACGACTGGCGTGGGATAAATCGCTTCGCCGCGCGTTTCGTTGTATAGCGAAACATTGCCGCCGGTAATCGGAGTACCCAGCGCGGTGCATGCCGCCGCGATACCGTCGATGGCGCTCGACAACTGCGCCATGATCTCCGGCTTCTCCGGATTGCCGAAGTTCAGGCAGTTGGTCGCTGCGACAGGGGTCGCTCCCGTACAGGCCACTTTGCGCGCGGCTTCCGCAACGGCGTGGGCCGCGCCGAGTTTCGGATCGAGATAGCACCAGCGACTGTTGCCGTCGAGCGCCATAGCCAGTCCGCGCTGCGTGCCTTTGATTCTCATAACGCCGGACTCGCCGCCTGGCCCCTGCACAGTGTTGGTCTGCACCATGCTGTCGTACTGCTCGTAGACCCAGTGCTTAGAGCAAATATAGATCGGAGCCAGCAGTCGTTTCAAGTCGGCGGTAAAGTCGCGCTTGGCGTTGAGCTGCTGCAAAATCTCTGGCGTAGGCCCGCTTGGGACCGGCGCTTTCCAGGTACCGATAGGCCGATGGTAACGCGGCGCCTCATCTGTCAACGACGTGTTCGGAATGTCCGCAACCAGCTCGCCATGATGCAGAATGCGCAGGCGCGGTTCGGCAATCACACTGCCGACGGTCACCGCATCCAGACCCCATTTGGCGAAGACGCGTAGCACTTCCTCTTCACGGCCTTGATCGGCGACGAGCAGCATTCTCTCCTGCGATTCCGACAGCATCATTTCATAGGCCGTCATGCCGGTTTCGCGCTGTGGAATATGGTCCAGGTCCATCTGAATGCCCACGCCGCCGCGCGCGCCCATTTCGCAGGAAGAAGAGGTCAGCCCCGCCGCGCCCATGTCCTGAATGCCGACAATGGCGCCGGTGCGCATCGCCTCCAGACACGCCTCCAGCAGCAGCTTTTCCATGAAGGGGTCGCCCACCTGCACGTTGGGGCGCTTCTGCTCGGAGCCTTCATGAAACTCTTCGCTGGCCATGGTCGCGCCGTGGATGCCATCGCGGCCCGTTTTCGCACCGACATACAACACAGGATTGCCGATGCCGGTGGCCTTGGCGTAAAAAATCTCGTCCTTGCGGACCATGCCGAGAGCGAAAGCATTCACCAGCGGATTGCCGGAATAACAAGGCTCGAAGCGCGTCTCTCCGCCAAGGTTGGGCACACCAAAGCAATTTCCATAGCCTGCGATGCCGCTGACGACACCTTCTAAAATGGAGTGATTTTTGTGAAGCAGCGTGGTCTGCGCGCCTGCATCCGTCTCAGACAACGGTGAGCTTTCTGGAGTGATGGGGCCGAACCGCAGCGAGTCCATGACTGCCAGCGGACGCGCTCCCATGGTAAAAATGTCGCGCAGTATGCCGCCAACGCCCGTGGCCGCGCCCTGATACGGCTCAATATAGGAGGGATGATTGTGCGACTCGATCTTGAACGCGCAGGCCCAACCGTCGCCCACGTCGATGATGCCGGCATTTTCTCCCGGCCCCTGCACGACACGCTCGCTCTCCGTGGGCAGGCGCTTCAAATGCACACGAGAAGATTTGTACGAGCAATGCTCGCTCCACATGACGCTATAAATGCCCAGTTCCGTCAGGCTCGGCGCGCGATCGAGTGCGCGCAGAACGCGCTGATATTCCTCGGTTGTAAGGCTGTGCTGCTGTAGCAGTTCCGGCGTGATCTGTGCCGGTCGGGGGATCGCAGAAGAGGACGCAGATATCATGTGTGAAAGAGAGATGACATCTTTATTGTTGCACGCCGCAGCGGGTCCGTGAGAGTCACGGATTCCGACCGGGATGTGTTTTTTGCGCCAAACTCTCAGGTCTCGTTCTGTTACACTTTTGAAAGCGCCGGAGAGTACCAGGACTGCCACCATCTCCGGTTTCCACACCGCAATTCTTGCGCTAAGTTCGGGGAGTGGCTCAGCCTGGTAGAGCACCTGGTTCGGGACCAGGGGGTCGGAGGTTCAAATCCTCTCTCCCCGACCAATCTTTTCAATAACTTGCAGCCGCTTTATCGCGATTGAGAAATCCACTGTAGACGATTCTGTAGCGGTCAAAGCCTCCAGATTCCACACGAAGGAATTCTGTGAGTGTTTCCGTCGCCCTTCGTCCGACAAACACGCAGCCTGGATATTGGTGTTAATCCGACCCGACGATGTGTGTTTTTGCGATCTCAGTCGCTGTTTTCGCGGAATGGCTCTTGACAATCGGAGCCTTCTTGCTATGGTGTTGTTTAATCAAAGGTTTGGGCAGGGCAATCGCATTTCAAAATAGCTCCAAGAGGCGGAATAGGAAGTCATGGTCCCAGCCGGCGCGTTTGAACTTGCCGCGCAAGGAGCCTTTCGATCCCTCTTTTTGCATGGCGTTGATGGCCATGTGGCGTAGCACCGCCAGATTGTGCGGCCCGTGTCCCATTCGGGTCCTGTCCTGGTCCTCGTTCATGACCACATCCAGCCGCCAGTGTCCGCCGCGGCGGATTTTCCACGCCCCAGTGTTGGCGCACCACCTGGTTGAACCGCTCCGGGGTGAGGGCCGCGCTCAGCAGATAGTAGGCGGTTTCCGTGCTGGTGTTCTCCGCCGTTTCGCACACCCGCACCACTTTGCCGATGGCCTTCAGGCCCGGCCACTGGTGCTGCTTCTGGAGCCAGTCGATGTCGGTAGAAACCGTTGCCGCGCGGGTCTCGATACGCCCGTGATCGGCCTCGACCACGGACCGGGCAACGGTGGCCTGGCTCGTCGGATCATCCAGAAAGAGCCTGACATCGTCAAACAGCGTGCCTTGATTGCCCTTGAGCGCCAGGGCGTAGTCGCCATCCTGTTCGACGATTTGCTCGGCGATGGCGCGCTGGCAGTTGAGTGCATCGGCGGTCACGATGGTGCCTTTCAGGGCCAGCATCCGGAGCAGCCTGGGTACGGCCGTAATCTCGTTGGACTTGGTATCGGTGGCGATCTGGGCCAATACCAACCGCTGCTCCGAGCCCCAGGCGCTGACCATGTGCAAGGCCGACTTGCCGCTGGCGCGATCGAACGAACGGCGCAGGACCTTGCCATCGATGGCCACGACCCCCTGCAACTGCCGCGAAAACTGCGCCATGAACCGCTGAAACGAATCGCGAAATTGATCTGGATCCAAATTGCGAAACAGCCGGCTGAAGGTGTCGTGGCTGGGCACGCCGTTGGCCAGGGTGAGAAAGCTGCGCAGAAAGGGCTCTTTCGCCTCGGCAAACAGTGCCATGTTCACCGCCCCCTGGCCGCCGCAAAGCACGCAGCATAAGGCAATCATCAGAAGTTCGTGAAAGTCGTGCAGGGCGACATTGCCGCAACGCGGGTCGTCAAGCCCTTCCCAACAACAAGCAAACTGCTCCAGTGTTTCTTTGCTGGACATGAACCCCCCTGCAAGCAACTTCATGCCTTCCCACCTCTACCGCAAGTACCAACCGTGGTTCAATTGATGAATTTCAAATGCGATTACCCTGTGAAGGACGCTGACTTGGCGATGGCTCTTCACGCAGGTCAGACAGCGGGTCGACAAAATCGTAGCGCGTTCGGATGGCCCGAGAGATTTCCCGCGCCGAGTCGGCGGACTTTTCAGTCCCATATTCGTTTTCGATCTTCTCCACGGCTGCTGCGAGCGGATAGTCCCCAAACACGTCTGCGATCCATCGAGAGAAATCTTTTCTTTTCAGATGATCGCCGAAGGCGGAGACAGGCCATGACTCCAGCACCGAAATCAGTTCACGGAGGCTCCGCGCTCGTTTGCCAGAGATTGCCCCGTTCCTCCAAAAAACGAATTGACGTCCTTCAGAGACCGGAAGATCGATATATTTCGCGGCGTGACGAATATGGGGTGTCAGTCGAGGAGTCAGATGTATCCGGGTGACCTCGCCCTGCGATTCCGTTGTTATCGGAAGTGCGGCAGCCTCGCCGATCGGCAGATTGCCGAGCGACTGAAGCCATTCGCTCTCACTCTTGCTGCCGGCACATGTCCCGCATAGGTGCCGCAGTACAGCGATTTCATTCGGATCGGACTCTCGCGTGACAATAATCACTTTCGAACTCGCCAGGATAGTTGGATGGAGACTGGAAGCGCGATAGCTGACCAGAATGTAGGAAAGCACATCGAGATCCAGCATTTCCTTTGAACTGTCATCGTGCAGGAAATAGTGCGCCTCATCGACGACGATGCGATGCGGCAGGCCGGTATAGTGGCGAAGCATCGCGACGGACGGAAGAAGATTTCTCACATAATCCAGTCGGACATCCTGTGGCGTGTGCGACAGGTCGATCACGACGCTGACATCGCCATGGCGCAACGCGCGCAGCAGATCGCGAGGGCGCGGCAGCGGATCCTCGCCGCCAAACACCAGCACGCCTGGAAGAGCTTCCAGCGACGTATAGTCGCCCTCTGGATCGACAATCAGCAAGGAATAGCCGAAGAGAATCAATTGCTCGCAAAGAAGGCCGACTGCCCAGGACTTCCCGGATTTTGTGTCGCCGGCCACCAATACGGTCCGGCCTCGAACCGCCAGAGAGAACGGATCTCCTGAGTCTGTGTATCCCAGCAACACGCTGCGACGACTCTTGGGCGAAGGTGGAATCCGGCGCTGATTGACCAGGGTGAGAAGATATTGGGCAACGGATTCAGGACCCTTTCCAGGCAGGACATAGTCTGCAGCTGCCATGAGGGTCGAGCTGCCCCAGGCGACCGCGACCCCGAACTCGCAGGATCGCAGCAATTCATGGTCGTTTTCCGCATCGCCAATGGCCACCACGTTGTGGGGCGACAAGCGGAGAATCTTGAGAATTTCTCGCAAACCAGTCGCCTTGCTGACGGTCTGGCCGAGAATCATGACTCGTCCTCTGTTGAAGATAAGAGAGTGCGGCAACTCGCGGGCCCGCAATATGTTCAGCAGGCGTGGAGCATCTTTTGCATCTGCTTCTACAATCGATTGCCCCGCCTTGAACTCGACTCCTTCAGCTAGAAGCGCTTCCAGAAGGGTGGCGGGAGGAGGCTCACCGAGAAGTTGCGTATATCGGCTGTCCGGGATGCAGATCACGGCGCCATTCTCGGCGACTACGGCATCCACAAAATGCAGGTTGCCTGCTACCCGTTCCAGATCCGACAGTATGCGTCCACTAACGATCAATACGATGATGTTCCGCGCGCGAAGCGT
>JAJYGR010000029.1 GCA_021790655.1 Acidobacteriota bacterium
TTGCATCGCAGCGAGGAAAAGCAGGTGATTCGCGAAGAGGAGCTGCGCGAAGAAGCACGCGTGCTGGTAGAAAAATATGCCGAATTCGACGTGAACGGGCAGGTGGTGCAAATCAATCCCGGGCCAGTGGTGACGACTTTTGAATTTCGGCCCGATGCCGGGGTCAAGTACAGCCGTGTCGTCGGACTACAGGACGATCTGTGCCTCGCAATGCGGGCGGAGAGCATCCTGATTGAGCGCATGGCTGGCAAGAGCACGGTCGGCCTCCAGGTGCCCAATTCCGAGCGCGAAACTATCTGGTTGCGCCAGATTGTTGAGGCGGACAGTTTCGCCAACAGCAAATCGAAGCTGACGCTGGCCATGGGCAAGGACATCAATGGTCGCATCGTCCATGCCGACCTTGCCACCATGCCGCATGTCCTGATTGCCGGCTCCACTGGCAGCGGTAAATCGGTAGCCATCAACGCCATGATTATGTCTGTCCTGTTCAAGTCCACGCCGGAGCAGGTGCGTCTGATTCTGGTAGACCCGAAGCGCGTGGAATTGGGCATGTATGAAGGCGTCCCGCATCTCTTTACGCCCATCATTACCGAGCCGAAGCTGGCGGCCAATGCGCTGCGCAATGCGGTGCGCGAGATGGAGCGGCGGCTGAAACTGCTGGCCTCCCGCAGCGTGCGCAATCTGGAGCAGTACAACAAGCTGTTCGAGACCACCCCCAGCCTGTTTGAAGAACCCAGTATGGAAGACGAAAAGCCGCTGCCGCAGATCGTCATCATCATCGACGAGCTGGCCGATCTGATGATGCTCGACCGCGCCAATGTGGAAGAGTCCATTACGCGGCTGGCGCAGATGGCGCGAGCTGTGGGCATTCATCTGGTGCTGGCAACGCAGCGCCCGTCGGTCGATGTCATCACCGGGCTGATCAAGGCAAACGTTCCGACGCGGATGTCATTCCGGCTGGCGACCAAGGTCGATTCCCGCACAATTCTGGACTCCAACGGTGCGGAGTCATTGCTGGGGCGCGGCGACATGCTCTTTCTGGCGCCGGGAACATCGCGTCTACAGCGCCTGCACGCTCCGTTCGTTACGGAAAAAGAGATCACCGCAGTGGTGGACTTCTGGAAATCGCAGGGCGCGGCGGAGTATGTGGAAGGCTTTCTGGAATCGCCACACGATGACAAAGGTCGCGAGGGCATGGATGGCGGAGAAGAAGCCGAAGCCAACGATGAGTTGTTTGAAGATGCGATTCGTCTGGTATTGGAGTTTGGCAAGGCTTCCACTTCCCTGCTCCAACGCCGTATGCGTATTGGCTACGGGCGGGCCGCGCACCTGATCGATCTAATGGAGCGCGATGGCATCGTTGGACCCGCAGACGGCTCGCGCCCAAGAGAGATTTTGAAGCCAGCAGGCTGGCTACAGGAAGTTGAGCAATCCATGCGATAGAGCATTTCTGTCGGGGTGTTTACGGTCGAGGAAAGAGTCGCGCTCTCCCACCCCTTGTACAAGGGACGCACAAAGGATGGGGCACACAAGTTTTGTTAACGTTTGGCCTGAAAATGCTCTAATTTAGATGCTTCACAGACTAAAGACCTACGTACGAACGGCAGACCTCTCCAGGCCTGCCGTTTGCATTTATATGTGAAGATGTCCCTTATCCCTTACTGGGCCTTCTTGAAGTACTTAGCAATTGTGCTGACAAATGGACGGGCCGCTGCAGGGGTTGCTACATCTCCACCTAGAATTGTAGAGAAGGGCCTGTCAGTACCGTAAAAAGTGCGTGTGTCCTCCGTATTCTGGTTGACCACGGTACCATTTAAGTCGATCCCAGCAAAGAGTCCCTGGCTACGAGAATAGGTCAGCAACTCGGACTTTAATGTCAGGTTCGTTGCAACCCCCGCATTGCGTCCCACGGGACCAGCGGAAGCAGCGGCATCGCCGCCAATCTTAAATTTGCTCTTCAGCAAGTCTTGCATACCGCGCTGGTTGACCGCGATGAGCACCAGATCGGTTGCCTGGCCGCCAATCTGAAACCCAAAGCTGCCACCGGCCATTTGGATGAAAGCTGGAGCGCTCCAGCCGTGTGAGGTTTTGCAGGTAACAACGCCTTGACCATAGCTACCACCGACCACAAACGCGGCCTTTTTGTAACCTGGCACGACAGCCACGCAGGTTGCATCGGACAAAATGCCAGTGGGAATCGATTTATCGGGAGTAGCCTCAATTTCATTGATGACCCGGGATGCGGCGGCCAGGCGATCCCCAAGCTTTGCTTTATCGGTGGCTGCAAAACCCTGAGAACCCAATACCGTAACGGCACAAATGGCCAAAATAAATTTTTTCATATGTATATCAGACCTTTCTAGCTTGCATTGAAGTGATAAGCGCCGTAACAGGAGCAGATTTTCGCGCTCATAATTTGCGGACGCTTCATGTTTCAGACTATCAGACTATTAGATGCCCAAAATGTCACCCGGGTTGAGTGAAAATGCAGAAATAGAACAAAAAAAATGGGTTGCAATCTGCGATTTCTCGCCAATTGCAACCCGGATCTCCCAAATCCATGATCGGTGAATTGATTACACCGCGGATCGCCTGGATCGAAAAGAGTACCGAGGTTCCGGGACTTAAGTAATCGACCATAGACAATTGAAAATGATAGGGATAATTGCGCTACAGCGAGCGGTCGTGAGCTTCGCTACGACCGCATGCTGGCTGCCGAAATTGCATGCATCGACAAGGCTGTACGGTTCGTCACCCCTGTTTTGGCCATCAACGTGGCCACATAAGATTTGACGGAGATCACGCTCCTCGATTTTCAGCTTTCTGGCTATCTCGCGGTTTGAACTGCCATCCAGCAAGAGGCTGAGAACTTCTTGTTCTCT
>JAJYGR010000028.1 GCA_021790655.1 Acidobacteriota bacterium
TTCCGATCTGACCCGGCGATCAAGGACTTTAAGCCCTCGGCGCAATACGTTCTGGATCGTGCGGATGCGGTGTTATGGAGTGGGCGCAATCAATCGAGTGATGCAGGCGCAAAGACAGAATGGCCCGCCGTCCTGTTACATCTGGTGCAAAACAAACCGCAATTTTTTTTGGAGTCACCCTCATACAGCAGCGACGCGCTGACAAGATTTGTAGCGGAGCGGATCTCACTCTGCGCAACATCGCGCTAGTAAATGTGGAAGTCGACAATCACGTTGATGTCGACAGCAACAGGACGACCATTCAGCATGGCAGGCTTGAAGCGATATTGCTTGACTGCCTCAATCGCTTTTTCATCCAACCCCATGCCGAGGTGTTGCACCACACGCGGATCGCGCGTCCGGCCATTGGTATCCACAACAACTTCCACGACACACTGGCCCTGATATTTCGCCATGCGCGCCCTATCGGAAAATTCTGCCTGCGGCATGTAGATCGCTACCGGCGGAGTGACGCCCCCGCCAACACGATACAAACCACCGCCATAGCCGCCACCTTCTCCCGGGCCCACGCCCGCGCCAGAACCAGAACCGACACCGCCGCTCTTACCGGAACCGATGCCACCGTTGCTGCCGGTCCCATTGGAAGCTGGGCCGCGCACCACAGTCGAAGGATCGCCCAGGTTCGGCATGTTGTTGTCTGGCAGCTTGATGTTGTCCGGCATCACCACGGTCGGCTCGACGACAAGCTTTGGTTTTGGATTGCGGATGATTTCATCCGGCGGAACAAACTGGGTCTTGGCGATCTTGGGCAGCTTGCCTTTCGCGGCCATGACGACGTCTCGATCTCCACCACCGCCCCCGCCGCCCATCGCCTGTTGGCTCTGACTGAAGGGCATAAAGGGCGTGATATTGAAGTTCGGCGGCCGCACTATTTCTGCGATGACCGGTCTTTTGGGGTGCCAGAATGCAAGCACGAGTATCCCTGCAAGGACCGCCAGATGGATACCTGCGGAGATTAAACTCGATTTGCGGTCACGTGGCTGCGCCAACGGATCGATGACCGCAATCTCATGCGACTCCAGTTGCAGTGGAGGTAATTTCTTCGGGAAAAATACATCGCGAAAATCATCGCGAATGCCCACCCAGATGGGATCCGAGTGGAACGGATCGACAACGGCAACCGGCGTGGATTCCAGATGTAGCGGAGGGAGCCGCGCCGGAAAAAACCTTTCGCGCAGATTTTCCGTCAAGGATTGCCAGAAAGTCCCTTCAACCTCAAGATGGCTCCAAAGAGGCGGCTGGTCCACGTCCTGCGAGTTGTCCGTATCGAGCTCGGGTGGTGTCAGAAGCTGGTTAGACATCATTATTTATCTAAGCAATACACCAGGCGGGGAAGCCAATCCATACTGCCATCTTCAATTATGCGGGATTCAGCGCGCATTTGTCCTCGCCAGTAAAAATCCATCGGCAATTCCTGGCATTCGATCGCATTTTATCGACTGCGTAAATAGGTACGTGCCAGGAATATCTGTTATCTAAATAGACGCGTGACAGGCCAAATACGTTTCACTCGATCAGGGAACTTCGTACAAAGCATTTATCATTAATATAAGCTAATTAGCCTCGGAGATGTTATGCCTGATGGGCCGGACTTAAAAGCGACCCTGAACCTGCCGCACACGAAATTCCCGATGAAAGCCAATCTTCCGCAGAATGAGCCAGCGCGGCTGGCTGTCTGGGAGGATTCGCACCTGTACGAGCAGATTCGCGCAGCCCGCAAAGGCGCGCCCATTTATCTGCTGCACGACGGACCGCCGTATGCCAATGGCCCCATTCATCTGGGCCACGCGATGAACAAGTGTCTGAAGGATTTCGTCGTCAAAACGAAGACCATGGCGGGCTACGACTCGCCGTATGTACCGGGATGGGACTGCCACGGGCTGCCCATTGAGATCAAGGTGGATGAGCAGCTAGGGCGCAAGAAGCTGGAGATGGCGCCGATCGACGTTCGCCGCGCATGCCGCGCCTATGCAGGCAAATACCTGGATCTACAACGCAAGCAATTCCAGCGACTCGGGGTGCTGGGCCAGTTCAACGAACCCTATTCGACGATGACGAAATCCTATGAGGCACGCATCGTCGAAACTTTCTTTGAATTTCTGGAGCGCGGCTTCGTCTACAAAGGGTTGCGCCCGGTTTACTGGTGCATCCACGACCGCACGGCCCTGGCCGAGGCCGAGGTCGAGTACGAAATGCACACCAGCCCCAGTGTGTATGTGCGCTACTCCCTAACCAGCGATCCAGCCCAGCTCGACGCGGCGCTGGCTGGCAAGCAGGTTAACACCATCATCTGGACTACTACGCCGTGGACGCTGCCAGCATCGCTTGCGGTAGCGTTTCACCGTGACTTTGAATATGTTGCCCTGGAGTCCGTCGGCAAGGTTTATATCGTTGCCGAATCGCTGGCGCAGTCTGTCGCCGAAGTATGCGGGCTTGCAAATGCGAAAGAGATTGCACGCTTCTCTGGACGAAAACTGGAGCGCGCAACCTTTCAGCATCCATTTTTAGACCGCAGCATTCTCGGCGTGCTGGCCGACTATGTCACCGCCGACCAAGGCACTGGCGCGGTCCATACGGCACCCTCGCACGGCGCGGACGACTTCTACACCGGCGCGCGCTACGGCCTGGACCAGACCTGCAATGTCGATGGAGAAGGACGCCTGCGCAACGGCCTGCAGGAATATGATGGCATGAAGATTCACGATGCCAATGCGCCAATCATCGAGTTGCTGAAATCGCGTGGCGCATTGCTGGCCCGCATC
>JAJYGR010000214.1 GCA_021790655.1 Acidobacteriota bacterium
GGCGCGGCCTGGAACATCTTCTGCGCTGGTCTGAGTGGCGAAGACATCACCAATTCCTGGCACGTATCTTCCACTTCCGAAAACAACAACTCCTGCTCTCTGCCCATTAGTTACAACTGTAGTGCTAGTCCATGAAACCTTGCATCACAATTTATGGAACGTGAGCACGGTCACGCTCTCATGTGGAAAGGTGTGGGCTATGGGGCCGGATGAAATCGTCATAGTGCTGTCCACAGGCATGATATGTTCCGGGGCATTCTCATCGTTGACCTCGTAAATGCTGCCAGACCTTAGTGTCTGCGCCTGGGCGGTTTGAGATGCTCGAAAACCTTGCAGATCGATCTCCGTGGCAATGTCTTTCCTAAGATGCCGGTTGACGCAGAACAGAGTGAGTGTGTTCCCGGCGTCATTCAGCGCCGCAACTACATCTAGATAGGGCACGTCCTTAATCTCGGAGTGGCGTGAGATTCCCTTGTGAACGGAGTAGCTGCCAGCTTGCGTTTCAACCTCAACCGTGCGGCTGGCATTGGCCGTCGAATACATGCGGAAGGCATAATATGACGGCGCGGCATAGACCTGGCCGCGCTTTTTCACGATGCCTGCAAACTCCATGATGCCGGTCATATCGGAGATGGGAACAATGTCGGCATTGCGCATCAGCATATTGAAGATTCCCGCCGTCTCAATCGCCCCGCCCATATTGGCGGCACTGGGGGAGGTATTGTCCGGGCTGACGAACAGCCACTCTGTAAGGGCAATGTGCGCTTGGTTGGCGAAGGCGGGATGCCGGTCGATCTGCGTCTGCATGTCACGGATGTTCCTACCCAGCGCGACGGGCAGAGCAAAGCTTGCGGCCGCCAGAAAGTCCGGCGTCGGATACGGCAATTGGATCGAATCGTTTGCTGGCACAAAGTCCGAGGAATCGGGTAGCTGCACCTTATTGGTCGTTACTACAAAATGCGTGGACAAATAATTGAACGTGTCCGCCGGATTGGCCAACTGCGCGGCGTTCCACGGTCGATATCGGTCCGGATCGGCGCCAATTGCAATCAGGCGCGCGCTCGGATCGACCCTCCGAACGGCCTCGCTGAAGGCGAGCGTTCTGCCCGGCAGTTGCGCAAGCGTGGTCCAACCTATGCTCCATTTCCCCCAGAGTTCGTTCCCCAGTTCCCAGGTAAGACCGCCCTTGCCACCGTTGTAATGGTCATCCACGTAACGCACCCAGTCGGCTGCCTCCTGCGGCGTGCCACTGCCCAGATTCAGCGCAATCTGCGGCTTTGCGCCGATCAGTTGGCAGAAGCGGAGAAATTCATCCGTGCCGAAGGAGTTGTATTCGGGAATGCCCCAGGAGATGTTCAACATGCTGACGCGCTTGTCCGCCGGCCCGATGCCATCGCGCCAGTGATAGCCGGAAGTAAAGTTGCCGCCGAAACGGACGAGCGGCGTCTTCATCGCCTTGGCCATGGCCACCACATCAGGATCGAGGCCATCGATTGCGTCAGACGGCAGCAGCGAAAGCTGGTCGAGATCGACCCGTTCCTTGCCATCCACTTGCACGACAAAGTCCGCCGGGGCGAGCCTGCCCAGGCTGCCTGCCGGAAGAGTGAGCGTGAAGGAGTATTTGCTCCAAGTTGCTGCTGCCGCGTGTATTTCCGCCGAGGCAAGGACGCTGGTCGAATTTCTGCGGCGCAGCGAAACAGTCAGCAGCGTTGGGCCCCTTAGATGTTTGGCGTAGAGGCTTCCCGTGTAGCGCAGCGTGCGATGGACCGGCAGATACACCTTCTGCTTGATGCCGGTCGGCTGACCGGGGACCCCGATGACCTCCAGCGAGCGCCAGGAGTTGGCGGCATCGCCCCAATGGGCCTCATACCGATTGCCTTGCTGCGCATCCAGTGGTTCCCAGGGCAGCGGCAGTCCCAGCTCCGATGCACGCGCCAGCGCCGGCTCGTCGTGGACCATATCGGCAATGAGCGAGGCGCTCCATAGGTTCTCTTCCAGGCTTGGGTTGACAAGGATTTCCGCCCACAGCCCGTTGTACGTCGAGTTCTTGATCGGTTCAAGAAAGCTACCGAAGATGGTGCGCGGAATCCGGTAGCTGGCCGGTCGGTCGGCGTGTACCTGGATGGTGGCGTGGGCGGGTACTGGCGTGCTGACAGTGATCTGAGCCACGGCTGTAGCGGCGAACATAATAGGCAACAACGAGGAAAAAATCAGACTACACAAGAAACTGTACCGGAAAGACATAATGGCCTCCATCTCGATCTGTCTCTCGAACCTATTGCATTCGGTATTTCCCGTGGCGGCGCATTGCGAGCCTGGCATCTTGATCCTCATAAAAAACCTGAATTAAAAACTTTCGCTGCGAGCCGCTTCTGAATGGTCCGTACCTTACTGGATATAGAAACATTCAGTGGCCAGACAACTGTGCTCCGTGCTGTTCGAGGATCGGCGGCCCTTGCTCCGTGACCACGGAGAGTCCGTCAGCATGCACGCTCGCACTGCGAATCGTCAGGCCAATTCTCGCATGAATCTCCACATCTTTAAGTGTCACTCCCGTGATGGGCGACTCCGGCAGTCCAATGAGGATACCTGCCTGATCGCTTCCCTTAGCGGTCAAGTGTGTGATCGAAAGATCATGAAAGTGTGGCGTATGAGGTTCAATCTTCTGGGCATCGTCGTTTGCTGAAATCTCCCAATCCGGATAGTACTCACTGATCGAAATGGCAGTTTCAACATTTGTCATCGTAATGTTGCGGTAGACAATGTTCTCAATCACATTACTGCGACCACGGTTCGATTTGATCCGTATGCCGTCCTTCGTGCCGCGGAACCGGATGTTCTCAGCTAAAATATTTCGCACGCCGCCCGCTGTCTCGCTGCCAATCGAAAGTCCGTGGCCATGCAGAAACGTCGAATCGCGGATTGTAATGTCAGAGCAGGCCGCATTGGAAACTCCGCGCTCCGGCAGACCGGACTTGATTGAAATGTCGTCATCTCCCGTGTCGATGAGGACATGAGAGATGTGCACATAGCGCGACGAGATAGGATCAATACCGTCCGTATTCGGCGCATGGGGCGGATTCAGGATTGTGATGTTGCGAACCGTCGCATCTCTCGATGAGCGCAGCACGAGAGTGTACATCGGCGAATCCTGGAGCGCGACGCCCTCGACAAGAATATGTTGCGTTTTATAAAACTCAATCAGCCAGGGTCGCGGCTCTTCCGGCCTTCCCGCTCGATCTTCAGCGCGCGCAACGACCCACCACGGCTGGCCCTGTCCATTGATCGTTCCCGCGCCCACAATCGCCACCTCCGTCGCGCCATTCGAGGTGATGAGCGATTGGCGGCGATTTTCGTTTGGCAACACGGGATAGTCGCTCACTCTCTGCGAACCGAGCAGCGTCGCACCGCGTTCTATCTCCAGTCGAATGTGGTTGCGCAGGACGATGGGACCGGTTAGAAATCTGCCAGAACTGAGACGCACAATCCCGCCACCCTGCGTGGCGCAGGCATCGATCGCGGCTTGGAGCGCACGCGTGTCTTGGGTTCGACCATTGGCCTTCGCGCCATACGCTTGTGGGTCGCAAACATGCCCGCGAATCCGCATGTCCTTTGCCCTTGCCTCTGCCCTTGTCCAGGAAGTAAGGATCATAAACAGGGATGCATGGGCCAGAAGCAGAAAAAGGAAGAGATACCAAGGATTCCTCGTGCCATGCCGCTCATTCTTGTAGCGTCTTGTCATCTGGCTGCAGCACCACCGCGCTGTTCTGGAGAGGGCGGCGTAGGTGGGGCGCGACCCTGCGCTCTTTGTCGGGACTACACGCATAAGCCGGAGAATCTGCTGGTGGTGCTCGCCTAAATCGTGAGTCATTCAAAACGCAGATCGATCCCCTCCACCAATCTTTGTCGACACAAAACTTTCTACAGACCGCCCTTCCGATAAAAGCAACGATCGGCATTCATCGGAAGGGGCCTAAGTGCTAAAACCATTACAATTAGAACTGGTAGACCACTGAGATTTGGACCTGCCGCGGTGGGGACAAGGTATTGTGGATCTGACCAAACTGCGCGCTATCTATGTCTGGTCTGGGAGGCGCATAGCTCGCCAGATTAAAGGCGTTGAATGCGTCGACGCGTAGCTTGACCCATTGTTTTCCGACAGTCTGAAACTCCTTGAAAGCCGACAGGTCGATCTGCCTATATCCCGGAGCGCGCTCGGTGCCGACGCGGTCGTTGCCAAACTGGTCAGCTAGCGTAGGACCTCCTGGCTGGCCATACGCGCAAGCCGCACCTAGTGCGTTGGTCACGGTTTGCTGCTGCCGGCAAGGAACTGCGGATGGATCGGTGCCGAACCAGTTCTGTGTTGTCCGATGTACGATCCTCATCGGAAGGTACTGGTTGGCGCGTTCCACGCCGTCGTCATTCTCCTGGGCGCTGTTGGTTTGGCCAGTGGTATTGAATGTTGTGATTGTAATCGGGAGGCCAGAATTGAGGAGGGCGTCGCCAGAAAGCTCCCATCCGCCCAGCGCCTCGTCTGTCAGCCGGTTCCAATTTGCGCCGAATTTTTTCTGGCGACCGAATGGTAGTTGGTACACCAGGGTGCCCGATAGGTTCTGCCGGGTATCGGTGCCGGAAGGGCCGTAGTCTCCCATGAGGTCATATGCGTTTTGCGGCAATGGGTCTGGCTGGTCGCTTCCATTGATACCGAAATAGCCGACGTTGTCAGTCATCGACCTTGACCATGTGTAGTTGAGTTGATACTCCAGGCCATTGCTTTGCTGACGCTGGAGGACCACCTGCATGGCATTGTAGTTTTCAATGCCTTCCGCTACCGTATCGATGATGAAGCCCCCCGGTCCCACCACGCTGTCGTAAGGGTCTACGACATGCGCGCAGCCGCCATTGGGTCCTGGAGTTGCACAGGTGGCGGGAACAAGGTTGGTGTACTGGTTGATGCCATTGGGAACGGCCAGACGCTGGCCAATCTCCCCCGCATAACCGATTGCAACGGAGGTCTGGTCATTGATGAGCAACTGCGTTGTCAGGTTGAACTGCTGGACCATGGCTGGACGAAAGTTCGGGTCCCAGACGTCGAACTGAGACCCTTGCGCGATGACTGCGTTCTGGTTCCCGTGACTCACCACCTGGGTAAAGCCATTTTGCGTTTGAAAGGGGGTCCCACCAGAGGTTGCGCTGACCTTCTGCGCCCCCTCGCTGAAAGAGGACTGAAAAGGCGGGTTCTGCGTCATGCGCAGGCCAGTGCCGGTGCCTTCCTGATAATCGGTGATTCCGTATCCACCGCGTAACACTGTGCGGGGATTCATCTGCCAGGCAAAGCCGAAGCGTGGCATCAACTCGTTGTAAACCGGGTTGTACAGTGCGCGGCTGTTACCGTTTTGCCCGGCCAGCTCAAACCATGGCGGGTTGACCCCAGCCGGCGTGTTCTCCGCATACTGAGAGAAAGGCGCAAAAGCGGCAGTCTTCAGGTTAATGCTGGACATCCGGTTGTTGACCTCATAGATAGGCTGGTCATACGCATAGCGCAGGCCCAGGTTCAGGGTCAGGCTCGGAAACACCTTCCAGTCGTCCTGGACGTAGTATGCTTGGCGCCACTGCCGTTGTGCAAACGGGGCACTGACGCCGCTGAGTTGGGCCTGGCTGGAATCGTTCACGGCGAAGTCGGCAAATGGATAACTGCCGCTCGGACCGCCTGTGAAATTGCCGCTGTATCCAAATGCGCCCAGCGCGCCACCCAGGTTCCCTGGGGTGAAGAAGTCCTGCCGATACTGCAGGAACTGGACTCCGGCTTTGGTGACATGGTTTCCGTGCTCCCAGGTCAAATCGTCCCCAAAGTCGAGGTTGTCGTCGGCAAGGAAGTTGTCCGCGTTGGTGCTGGTGCCATAGCAACTCCAATCGTTGCTGAGGGAACAATTGCCGATGGCCATGAAGCTGAATCCCACGATCGGCTGGTTCTTGAACGGAATCCCCACCACTTGTTCGCCCTTCGTTCCAAAGAGACCCGATGGGTCCGAAGGGAGTGCCTGGTGCCAGACGACACGCGAATATCCGCCACGGGCCTCATTGACCAGCGAAGGCGAAAACGTGTGTACCCAGTTGACCATGGCCATCGTGAAGGGATAGTCGTCTCCAAGCGGGAAATACACTGGCAGGACGGCCTGCGTGGTCTGATCGTAGGCATCGCCATAGGTGTATTTGCCCATCAACGAATCTTTGGGGCTGATCGTGTAGTCGATGCGCAGATCGCCCTGCTGGTTGGCGTTGAAGGAACTGACTTTCCCAATGTAGTTGCCGGACGAGATGCTACCGGCTACAGGGGCCTGATTGGGCATCGGCAGGGCCGCAGTATTGCTAAAGAGATACTTGGCCACCGGATTGTTGACGGGAATCTGGTCGTTCGTGTACGGGGTGGCATTCGCGGTCCCGTTGGAATTGTCATACAACTGGATCCCATACCCCTTGGTGGTCAGCAATTCAGAGAAGTCACCCGTTCGCATCTTCGCGTCAGGAACGCTCGCTACGCCCTGACTGGTCGGCACGTTATAGTGCATCCCGGCATAATCGGCGAAGAAGAACAGCTTGTTCCTGAAGATAGGGCCGCCCACGGCTCCGCCAAACTGGTTTTGGGTATATTTACCTTTTGCCACATGAAAAAAATTGTTTTGCCATGAGTTGGCCGTCAGGCTCTGGTTTTCAAAGTACTCGTAACCGTTGCCGTGAAACTGGTTCGTTCCGCTCTTGGTGACCATGACCACTTCACCGCCGTTTACGTTTCCATACTCGGCATCGGCATTGCCCGTGATCACGCGAATCTCCTGGATTGAAAAAGGAGAGGGGTTGTAGCCGATCAGGTTGTTCAGCGTCTCGTTGATTTCTATGCCGTCCAAAACGTAGTTGTTCGCTTGCTGGCGGTTGCCGCTGAAAGACGGGACCGCCTGCGCGCCCTGGCCACCTCCTCCGATGCTGGTATCGCGCTCCGAGCCTTGCAGACTGCCCATGGCCCCAGATGTAGGATCGAGTGCTCCAGGTACAAACAAGGTCGCGAAATTGACGTTCTGGCCGTTCAGCGGAATGTTTTGCAGAGTGTTGGAACTGATGGTGGTGCCAAGCGTGGCATTTTCCGTGTTCAGGATCGGGGCTGTGCTCGCTGCGACACTGACCGTAGTGGCCGTTTTGCCGACCTGTAGCTTCGCATCTATTTTTGCAGTCTGATCGATCTGCAACCGGAACGGGCCAATCGATGTGGTACTGAAGCCAGTTGCAGTTGCCGTGATTGTGTACTGTCCGATCATCAAGAACTGGATATTGTAAAGACCACTATGGTCCGTAATAGTGCTGGTGGTGACGCCGGTGGCCACATTCGTGGCAGTGACCTTTGCACCAGCCACGACTGCGCCGCTTGGATCGGTCACTGTGCCGCGCACCGATCCAGTAATCGTCTGGGCAATCGCTGCCGATCCGCTCAAGAAAAGAACGACGAAGCAGAGCCACATTGTCATTAGATGTTTTTTCATTAGGTCCTCGATTCCGCGCATATTCTGGGCACTCCACAAATACACGGGCAAAGATAGTATTGAAATTTCTTAATGTCAAGAAATTTTTCGTAATATATTTAACTTTTTTCCTGTTTTCCTTCGAACCCTCCTGTCGCGATCCTGAATTTTGAGAGTTGAGACAGACCGATGGCAGCGAGGAAACATGCTTTTTCCGTTTTTAGGATCGATGGACGTACATGTTGAGAAGCTTTTTGAGATCGGAAACCCACTGATCGGAGAAATTCGGCCCTGGAAATTCAAGAATCGCAGGCCAAAATGTCTGATTTTGTCAACACTGACTCGAATGACTTTGTAAAAAGCGTTCGTACTGGAAGGAAAAACTTCACGCAATGAAGGTTTTTCTTGATTTATGTGAAAATTATCCTATAGTATCTCTATTTGCATTGAAAAAAGTAATCTATAAATGAGAAAACTTCTTGCTTGCGTCACTTTCTGTACGCCTGTTTTTCCGACGGGTACATCGCGATCAGGGTCGAAAATTAAGGAGAAGAGCTTTAATCGCACATGAAAACCACCCATTCCCAAAAGAGCAAGGTAGGGCTTCGAGAGATAGCAACCGCCGCCCACGTAAGCGTGGCAACCGCTTCCCGCGTTTTGAATGGAAACAATCGTGTCGATCCCGCCATACGAAAGGTTGTCCTGGACGCAGCGGCAAAGCTCGACATCGATCTTTCCCAGCGGAACAAGACCAAAGCCCTGGCTTTCCTTGTCAGTAACCGCGCTGTGCTGCACTCGTTCCACTCCAGAATTTTGCTGGGTGCGGAGGAGTACTGTGCCGCGCACGGGTGGGACATGGTGTTTTTGTCATTCAATTATTCCCCGCAGACCCCTTGGAAAGAGTTGCACCTGCCGCAGGTGGTGCAGCGCCACGACGTAGTACGAGCAGTGATTTTGGCCGGCACAACCTCGATGAACCTACTCGAATCGTTCAACCACAAGGGCATCGCTTATGTGGTTCTCGGCAACAACGTTATCGGCGGGCCGCAGGATTTGAGGAGCGACGTGGTCTTTTCCGATGACATTCAAGGCGGACAGGACATGACTCGATATCTGATCGGCCTGGGGCACCGCGACATCTGGTTCATAGGGAACCTCCGCCTGCCGTGGTTTGCACGGTGCTTCGAGGGTCATCGCCGCGCGATGGAGGAGGCTGGACTGGTTGCGCGCTCAAGCAGTATCGACTCCGAAGACGACACCAATATCGGATATCTCGGCACCAAATCTTTGCTGGCCCGCGGCGAATCCGTCACAGCCATCTTGGCGGGCAACGATCCCACCGCGCACGGCGTTTATAGGGGCCTGCGAGACAGCGGTTTACGAATCCCAGACGACATTAGCGTCGCGGGCTGCGACGACACTATCGGCACCTTGCTATATCCGAGTCTGACCACGACCCGGGAATTTCCTGAGCAGTTGGGAAAGCAAATGGTGGAACTGATTCTCAATCGCATTGCCAATCCAGGACAGGAGCCTCAGCGCGTGACCATCCCTACGGAGTTCATCAAGAGAGATTCGTGCCGCCCGGTCCTCGCTTCCAGAGAGGTGCTATCCGACGGATCTCTTCAAAAAGTGGTGACTGCGTGACAATCTACCGAACCGAGCTTGTTTTTGTGGATTCCAATCGCCTGGAAGCCTGACGAGCGAATATGGCCTCAACGTGCCTGGCAATACTGACTGGACACGCTAAAGTGTCGCACATGCGTATGAAATGAATGTTTGCTATGCACTGTTGAGCACAGAACAGGAAAGGAATTATGACGAAGCCAACTACGGAAATCAGGCCTTTTAGGGTTGGGACACTGAAGTTGGAGATCCATCCCAGTAGTGCAGCAGCAGGGGCTGCGGCGGCAGGAAACGTGGCGGAATCCCTACAAAAAATGAGCAATCACGCAACAAGCCTGGGGGTGATTTTCGCCACTGGAGTTTCGCAATTATTCACGCTCGATGCACTCACCTCTACCCCTGGCCTGCCTTGGGAACGCGTCTGCGGCTTTCACTTGGACGAATATGTGGGACTCTCTGCCGACCATCCTGCCTCGTTTCGCCGGTATTTGCGCGGAAATTTGACGCAACTCGTTTCGATGAAAGAATTTTTTGAGATCGATGGAACTGCCGCAGATCTCGATCTGATGTGCAGGGAATATGCCAGCCGACTGCGCTCATGCGACCCACAACTCTGTCTGCTAGGGATCGGCGAAAACGGGCACTTGGCCTTTAACGATCCTGGCGAGGCCGACTTTGAAGACCCTCGGGACATGAAAATTGTTACATTGGACCCAGTTTGCCGACAGCAGCAATTGGAAGAGGGTTGGTTTAAGAGTTTTGAAGAGGTGCCGGAGCATGCTCTGACTTTGACCATTCCGACCATACTTCGGGTACCCAAATTGATTGTCTCGGTTCCTGGTCGCCGTAAGGCCCAGATTGTCCGGCAAATGCTGGAGGCGCCCATGACAACGGCCTGTCCAGCCACCATCCTTCGCACCCACCCGGACGCTACCGTCTATCTCGATCAGGAGTCTGCTGCGGAGTTGGACAGTGCTTTGCTATCGAACGGGAACGATCAAGCGGAACGCTAAAGGATGTTTCCGGTGTACTTGATGGGGACATAAATGGTAGACCAAGAAAAAGTCGGCATAGATAGAAGAACATTCGTCAAGCAGGCAGGCGCGGCAGCGGTGGCAGTAGGCGTGGAAGCCCGTTCTTATGCCCGCATTCTAGGTGCAAATGACCGCATTCGGCTGGGTCAACTCGGATGCGGAGCGCGCAGTGAAGGCCATGTACATATGGCGCAACTCGCTTCTCGGCAATTTCCCGTGGAGACAGTCGCCGTTTGCGATATCTGGTCGCTGGCCCGCGATAGACGCGCCGCCCAGGCGAAGAAGGCGTTCAACCTGAATCCACAATCCTATAAGTATTCCGAGGACATGCTGGCCCGCAAGGACATCGATGGCGTCATGATCGCCACCGGTGACTTTCAACATGCCAAGCTCTGCATACAAGTGGTGCAGGCCGACAAGGATTGCTATGTGGAGAAGCCCTTTGCCAATGTCCTCGCCGAGGCCAAAGAGGCCCGCAACATCGTCAAAGCCTCCCGGCAGGTCGTTCAGATGGGAACGCAGCACCGCAGCCAGCCATACTTCCTCAAAGTCCGAGACATCGTTCGCTCTGGACGAATCGGCAATGTCGTCCATATCGAGCAGGAATGGAATGTCAACGAGGAGCGATGGCGGTTTGTAGATGTGGATACCGGCATCTCCCCCAGAATGTTGATGGACGAAAACATGGAGTGGAAGAAGTGGCTCTATGATCGCAAGTCTCAGTTGAGGGAAGAGGACACCGACTGGAAGCGCTGGCTGCTTGGAAAACCGTATCGTCCATTCGATCCGCATGTGTACCTGGAGTTTCGGCTCTATAAGGATTACTCGTCCGGCATCTTCGACCAGTGGCTCAGTCATGGCAGCGACATGGTGCATCTCTGGATGGATGAAGTCTATCCAGAGAGCGTGGTGGCGAATGGAGGGATTTTCACCTGGAAGGACGGACGGGAAAACCCCGATACCTGCGTTACGGCAATCACGTATCCCAAGGGATTTCTTTACACCTACAAGACCATCTTTGGGAACAGCTACCGGAGCTTTTCACGTATCCAGGGGCGCGATGGCACCATCGTGAACTATGGCGGCGAGGGTGCGTCCCTGTTCACCATCAGCAGCGAAGGCGGAAGAAAAGAATACGATCCGAGCGACACGGGCCCTGTGTACTATCGAGCACCTCTAGTGGGTCCGTCCAGCGACCGGGAGGAGATGGTGCATGTTCCCGGCGCGCCGCCGCCCAATTCGCTGGGTCCTGGAGATGACGATGTGGGCCACATGCTGAACTGGCTGCACGCCATGCGGGACCGGAAAGAACCCAATGCAACCGTCGATCATGGTTTCTCGCATTCCATCGTATGCATCATGGCGACGCAATCGTACTGGAGCGGCAAGAAGATGTACTGGGATCCCAAAAATGAGGATATCTTGGACCATCCGATCTGATGGATCTCCGCTCCAAATCGCAGCAAGTGCAGGAGATCGGGCAAGTACGCTCAGACTGAGATGAAAGAAGGCAGCTCTCCATCGGGTCAAAATGCGATCCAGGCTCCGTGAGTTGAATTATGAAAAGACTTGTTTTGTCGCTGCTGCTGATATACATGGCAGGAGCCTGCGGCAAGCAGCAACAATCATCGCCCTCTGCTTCATCCGCAACCGCGCCGGTCAGCGGCCCTTTCTCCAGTCAAGAGCTACAGGAATTCACTGCACTCGATCCCATCGATACCCACACGCACGCCTATACAAGCAACCCAGACCTCTTCGCCATGCTGGATCGGCTCAACCTGCACATTCTGGACATCGTGATTGTTGTCGATAACGACAAGACCCATGCAACGTGGACAAATTTTTTCAGGGTAAGAAAGGCCGCATGGGGAGTGGTCCACAACAGTGCTGGGCACGCATCCTTATGCACAACCTTCGATCCGTACAAGTTCAACCAGCCGGATTTTTCTAAGAATGCAGTCCGTGAGATCAACCGGGATTTCGCTCAGGGTGCCGTCGCGGTCAAGATATGGAAAAACATCGGCATGGAAATCAAAGACGCCAAGGGTAACTACATCCTGCCGGACAATCCCGTTTTTGGGCCGATCTATAAAGACATCGCCGCCCACCATAAGACCCTGATCGCGCACGTTGCGGATCCTAACACTATTTGGGAACCACCCAACCCCACTTCGCCCGACTACTCCTACTACATGGAGCACCCGGAATGGTACATGTACAACAAGCACCATGCTGCGTCCAAGGAACGAATCCTTCTTGCACGCGATCATCTGCTGGAGGAGAACCCGAATCTCCGCGTGGTCGGAGCGCATCTTGGGAGCATGGAAGCCAATTTCAATCAGCTGGCGCAGCGCCTAGACCGCTATCCCAATTTCGCCGTCGATCTTGCGGCCCGCATGCCTTATATGATGTTGCAGCCCCGCGCCGACATCATCGCTTTCGTCACAAAATATCAGGATCGTCTGATCTACGCCACGGACAATGAGTTCTTTCCCACAGACAACGCACAAAAAACGGCCCTGGTGTGGGAAGACCAGTACGCGAATGACTGGCGGTTTCTCGCCACCAACGACATGCTTGTGGAGCAATCCAGCGGTCGCAAGGTGCAGGGTCTCGCTCTACCGCAGTCGGTCCTGCGCAAGCTGTATCACGACAACGCGGTGAAGTGGTTTCCCGGAATTCTTGGCAGCTCCCATTAAGCCTGACAACTTGTTAAGTATTGAGCAAAAAGTTGTGGATGAAAACGGATATGGGCTGCGTGTTCCGGCAATGGTCATTTCACCCTATGCCAGGCCGCATTTCATTGACCATCAGATCCTCAGTTTCGACGCGTATCTAAAATTCATCGAGGACGATTTCCTGGGTGGTTTGCGTCTGAATCCAAAGACCGATGGAAGACCCGACCCAAGACCGACAGTGCGCGAAGATGTTCCCATACTAGGGGACCTGACAAAGGACTTCGATTTCAACCAAAAACCGCTTCCCGCTTTGGTCCTTCCCGAAAATCCCTCAACGGATTTGGTCAAACCTCACAAGTAGCCTGATCTCAGGGAAGACGATCACTCAGGTTGCGCCTTTGGGTGGGCATGAATTGCGTGGCCATTCTTCCCTGGATGGAAAGGCGGAACCGCTGCACATTGGAAGATCCGTCTACTCCTTCAGCATGTAATTTCACCTGGAATTCGCCGGGATGCGTATAGGTGTGGCTTACGGCGTTGCCATTGGACGTCACCCCGTCTCCAAAGTCCCATCGATAGTCAATGACAGGTTCGGCGTTGTCCTGCTCGCGCGCAGCATAGCGAAGAACTCCTCCCGTTTTCCCCTCGCGCGGAACATGCACCTCCAGATGGATTGGAACAGCGGGGATGCTCATGTCAACAATCTTGAGGACGCGCACGGCGCGAGCTGGCTGGTCAACGACCAAAG
>JAJYGR010000109.1 GCA_021790655.1 Acidobacteriota bacterium
ACGCCTACGCACACGTAGGTCCTGCCCACGTAGCGGATGCCACTGGTAGTAAATCTTGATCTTCTCCGGACAATGGGCATTATGTTTTGGTATCGTGCGGCACCGGCAAAACCCACATCGCGCTGGCCCTCGGTCTGGCCGCCTGTCAGCATGGCCATCGCGTGCGCTTCACTACGGCCGCCGCCCTGGTCAGTGAACTGATCGAGGCCAGAGACGAGAAGAAGGTGCTGCGCTTGCAAAAGCAACTGGCCAGCTACGAACTGCTAATCGTCGATGAACTGGGCTTCGTGCCCCTGTCGAAGACCGGAGCGGAGTTGCTCTTCGAAGTCTTCAGCCAGCGCTACGAACGCAGTTCCACCCTGGTCACATCCAACCTTCCGTTTCAGGAGTGGACCGAAGTTCTCGGCTCGGAACGGCTGACCGGCGCGCTGCTGGACCGGCTTACCCACCATGTCCACATCCTGGAGATGAACGGCGACAGCTACCGCCTCAAGCAGAGCAAACGCAAACAGAAATCCCAACCCGCCACCGTGTAAATCACCGTTCCAGCCCATCGCCCACACGCCGCGGGGAGGATGCCGTCTTTCGCTACGCTCCAGACGCCATCCTCCCCGCATATCCCTACTGCGCGGCCATCTTCACTGGCCGACTTTTCCTCTGAAACACTGGCCTGCTTTTACTTTGTTATTGACCGTCGTGCATGTAGATGAATTTGAGAGTGTGTTCGCTGGGCCGTCGCGATCTATGGTCGGATCACCCTACAATCTTTGCTGCCTGTCCTGTGCCGTCCAGACTAGATGAGCACTTTGCAGCCAAGCCACGACATGGACGTTATCCTTTGCAGGAAATCATCAAGATTCCATGGACGATTCGGGAGTTCGATCAGGAAGTATTGCTGGAACTTCTCGCTGTTCAGCAAGGACTACCAGTAAACCCTCGGACTGTGCGCCATGCGATTCGGGCATTGCGTCCAGGGCAGATAGGCAAAGTGCAAATTGATCCAAAATAGGTTCATTCTACGCAGAGAGTGAACGCGATAAAAGAGCCTGAGGCAATAGAGAGAAATTTACTGCTTCGGCAATACCGCCAGAATTTTATAGGTTTCTGAGTCTTTTTTTTTCCCGTCCAGACTGACGACCCAAGACAGTTTGGCGCTCTTTCCCTTGAAATCAGCCTGTATATCGTCCACGAGTGGCATACGGCAACTTCTATGGTTTCCTTCGCGCCCAGCCATGCGTTCCTGAAATTTGCTCACGCAATTAACGATTGCTACCCGACCATCCGGCAGTAAAAGCGAATATGTTGCTCCCATGACGCTAAAGGAAATCGCGCGGGATGGAGTCGTATATCCATTTGTTGTGCTTGAACCGGAGCAATTCGCCGTGTTT
Organism: Acidobacteriota bacterium; assembly: GCA_021790655.1. Lineage (GTDB taxonomy): Bacteria > Acidobacteriota > Terriglobia > Terriglobales > Acidobacteriaceae > JAKAAZ01. The sequence continues at coordinate 1,389 of JAJYGR010000109.1, forward strand.
CCATATGAATTGCAATTCACGCTTCCGTTTGAGGTTGAGGAAGAATACCCCGTCACAACATAGTCATAATTAGTTTGTTCGCTTTGACGCTGGATGATCTTTACATCCATTTTCTGGCCGAAGGCGAGAGAACCCAGAACAGAAAAAGTAGAACAGGAAGAAAGGCAAGATTTTTCATGCCACCATGCTAGTTCGCTATTGAGAAGTTTTCCAGCGCGGCAGAAATTTCGCGGCAGAAATTTCGTCGTTGAATCTTTTGCGCATGGCATCAAATTGCGATTGCGTATAACGCTCTACGGAAAAACCCTTTTCTTTGGTCAGCGTAAGAATGTCGGCACCACCGTCGATACCGGCAGGGTTTTCTAGGCTTGCGTAGGCGATAGTTAGTAGGGCTAAAGGCATGAGTTGCTCAACAGTCATCTGTTCGCGCCATAGATGCGTGGCGGCATGCGCTGTGTGGAGGTGCCAGCGGTGAATCGAGCCATCTATTCGCGGGCGGGCGGCATCGTAGGTAAATGAGGGATTGTCGATGAAACTCCATACCATAGGCGCGGCGCTGTTGCTTTCGGGGGTGTTGATTGGACCCGTTGTTGCTCAGACGAACACGCAGGAAAACAAGCAGACCCAGCGGAACCTGAAGCAGGCCGAAAAGACCGACAAAGCGCAGGCAAAGGCAGACAAGGCCGAGCGTAAGGCAGCGAAGAGCAAGAAAGTGAAAAAGGCCGCCAAGGCCCAGGACAAGGCGAACCGGCAGGCAGCGACTCCTCCGCAGTAGCGTTCAGCGCCATTGACGCTGCAAAACCTTATCACGGAGACATGCAGGGCGTTACCAGTCGGTGCGACAGAACTGTGTGCAATCTATCCCAGAGAAATTCTCGTCACAGAATTCCTCGTCACAGAATTCATGGATCAGCATGGCTTGACCGCGTAGGATGCTGTGCTGCCTACCCCTGATCTCCGGAGAGTTCCCCAGAAGAATTTTTTACCCCAAAACAAGCCAAGACAAGCTGGACGAAGCATCCAAGGCTCTAGGACCTCGTTTCTCTATTCAAAAAAAGTAACACAGAGAAGCAGTGAATCGAAAGATTTGCATTCGCAAATGCGGGTGTCATTTCGCCAATGTTCCTGTTGCTCGACACTGTTATCGGGCGACAACCATCGGTAAAGGGTCCTTTCAATATAGGTAGCGTCATGGCCCGCTCTGGCACATCCCGAGAACTCTCGCAGCTTCTGGCGTTGGTCTTGGCGGTAGTGGCGATTACGGTACTCTACCTGGCGAAAACGGTGGTTGTGCCACTTGCCCTCGCGGTGCTTTTTACCTTCCTGCTTGCCCCTGTCGTCACCAAGCTGGAACGAATTCGGCTACCCAGGATACTGGCCATACTTTTGGTGGTTTTTGCATCGGGGGCTGCTGTGGGGAGCATCGGTTGGACCGTTTTCAAGCAGTTGGTCGCGGTCGCCAATGACATCCCTTCGTATACAGCCAACATTAACGATAAGGTCGCAACGCTCCACAGTTCCAATGTCACGAGTTTTACTCGCGCGCAGAAAGAGATGGAACGCCTGAGCAAGCAAATTGGCGCTTTGCGCGCGGACGCGACGAATGATCGGCGTCATTCGGGCACAAAAGCGTTAGGTTCGTCACCGAAACGGCCTGTTGCAGTGCAGGAGGTTGAGGAGAAAACCAGCAGGCTGGATACACTTCATGGTGTATTTGGCGTGATGATTTCCGTCCTGCTGGTGGTCGTTTTCACCTTCTTTATGCTGTTACAGCGGGAGGACCTGCGAAACCGCCTGATCCAGTTGACCGGGCACGGCCACCTGAACCTCATGACTCAGGCGATGGACGAGGCAGGCCACCGAGTCAGCCGGTATCTCTCACTACAATTGCTGGTGAATACCTGTTTCGGATCGATCATCTTTGTCACGCTGCATTTCATTGGATTGCCTCACGCTTTATTGTGGGGAGCGCTCGCTGGGATTCTGCGTTTCATCCCTTATATTGGCGCTCCCCTCGCCGCTCTTTTGCCGACGGCCATGTCCCTCGCAGTTTTCAATGGATGGACGCAGACCCTGCTCATCATGGCAATTTTCTTCTGCATGGAAGTAGTGACGGCGAATTTCATAGAGCCCCATCTTTATGGGAAGCATACCGGCCTGTCCCCACTTGCGATTCTGGTCGCGGCAGTTTTCTGGAGCCTGATATGGGGGCCTATTGGACTGATTTTGTCCGTTCCCCTCACGGTCTGCCTGGTAGTCGTGGGCGCGCATGTACCCAGCCTGGAATTCCTGACAGTCCTGCTCGGCGACCAGCCTGTCATGCGCCCGGAAGCCCATTACTACCAGCGTCTGCTTTCCAATGACGCGGACGAAGCCACCGAGGTACTTGAACACTACCTCAAGGAAAAATCCCTTGGAGACCTTTATGACTGCGTACTGATACCCGCCTTGAAATTGTCTGAACAGGACCGGCATAGCAGTGCACTCGACGAAGCAACAGTGCAATTTATCACGCTGACCACCAAAGAACTGGTGGAGGAAATGGGCCTCAAACAGGACGAGAAGAAGCCATCCGATGCTGCCGCCGAAGCAAGCTCGGATGGAAGCACTCCTGTGGCCACAGGAGAAATTCACACAGATACTGCCATTGCCGCGATGAAAATAGCCTGCGTGCCGGTGCGCGACGATGCGGATGAGGTTATAGCGATCATGCTGGCCCAGCTATTGGAAAAGGCTGGGCATTCCGCAAAAGTAGTCCCGCTTGGGATCGTCGATGGGATGCTGGCGGAAGTGTCTGAAACTGCACCCGATGTGGTTTGCCTGTCGGCGCTGCCGCCGTATGCGCTTTCGCATGCTCGAGGCGTTTATAAGAGACTGCGCGCACAGGAAACTGAGCTAAAAATCATCATAGGATTATGGGGTTACGCAGGTGACCCTGTGAAGGCCGCCAATGAGATCAGTGGAGGCGAGCAGAACCAGGTTTGCACCACCTTGGCCCAAGCTGTCCTACAGGCCACCCTATCTGCATCTGCGGCAACCGTCTCGACGCTTGAGGCAGACAGCCAGTACTCCGATCCAGTACAGGTGTGGCGATTTCCATCTTCAGAATAAATTCTTACATGCAGTTTGCTGGATGCGCAGGATCAGAAGGCTCGTAGCATTTTGGCCAATATCCTACACTTTAGTAACCTAATCAATCCAGTTTATCGGAGACAAAATTTTGAATTTATGATTTATGTGATTGAAAAACTCGCCAGGAACCGGCAAACTCATCTCAGTCGCTCGCATCTAACTTGGATTAGTGAATTTAGATGCCGACTCGGCGCTGCCAGCATGGAGGGACGGAAGCATCTATTGCTTCTTGTATTTGAGCGTAGACAATTTGGCCAGCGACGAACCCAGCGACGAGGTAGCCGTGAGGTTTGACGCCGATTCCCCAGGAGGGAATATGTATAAAAAATGGCGTAGTTTCTGCGGGATTTTTGCCCTGTCGTCCTCCCTGTTGGCCGTTGGATGCGGAACCAGCGGTAACACCTTTGTACGGGCCGTGAACGCGTCCCCCGGCCTGACCGCTTACGCTTATTACATCCAGGTGGGACCAGTTCAGGTGGCCTTCGATCTGCCTTACGGTACGGAAGGGGTCACCCAGCCGGGCCAAAATAAAACTGACACCTCCGGCCAGTATTGTCCCGTTGGGGCCGGTATACAGACCGTTGAGGTGTTCTTCACGAAGAATGTTGGCCTTAAGAAGGAGAATATTGGCCTTATTCTAGTGAAAAAGGACCTCGTGAAAAACGGCCATTACACGATTGTGAGCGTGGGGACGTTCCCGCACGTGCATCTTCTTGTACTCTATGACCAAAATATTCGGGCCACCAGCGGGCATTTCCGGCTTCGAGTAATTAACGCCGCTGCCTCCTCAGGAGGGGTGGATGTCTACCTGACCGCGCCCGGCGCGAGCGCGGCAGGTTCGACCCCGATCCTGACTAACTTTCAGTTCGGGGAAGTGACGCAAACTTATTTCGAGTTGATACCAGGGAAGTATGAACTCCAGATTACGGCAGCAGGCAATCCCTCCAATGTTCTAGTGGAAGAACCGTTTACTCCTGTGGTATTAAGGACTTATAGCGCATTTGTTATAGATCCAGCTCCTGGCTCCAGCCAGTTCAAATTGCTGGTGACCAATGAGGAGGCGGCGAAGAAATAACCCGGAACAATGGTTGCTAAGTCAGCTTTATTCCATCATATAAAAAAGCCTTCGCGAGAGCGAAGGCTTTTTATGGGACGGATGCAACGAGGTTAACTACGTGCCTTCGGACCAGCTTGCCAGATACTCTTCCTGTTCCGGAGTCAGGCGGTCGATCTTGCAGCCCATGGCTTCGAGCTTCAGTAGCGCCACGCGACGATCAATTTCCACTGGGACAGAGTAGACCTTTGCTTCCAGCATCTTGTGGTTCTGGACCAGATATTCGGCAGCCAGGGCTTGGTTGGCAAAACTCATATCCATCACGGACGCCGGATGGCCTTCCGCGGCCGCCAGGTTGATGAGGCGGCCTTCGCCGAGAAGGTAAATGCGGCGGCCGTCTTTCATGGCGTACTCTTCAACAAATTCTCTAGTCAGCCGATGCGCGGACGCCAGCCGTTCCAGTGCGGGAATATCGATTTCGACGTTGAAATGGCCGGAGTTAGCGACGATTGCGCCATTCTTCATTTGCTCAAAGTGTTCCTGGCGCAGCACGCTCTTGTTGCCCGTTACAGTGACGAAGATATCGCCGATTTTGGCAGCTTCGGCCATGCTCATCACACGGTAGCCATCCATCACGGCCTCGATCGCGCGTACTGGATCGATTTCCGTCACGATAACGTCGGCGCCCATGCCGCGCGCGCGGGAGGCAAGTCCACGACCGCACCATCCATAGCCCGCCACCACAAAGCGCGAGCCGGCCAGTAGCACGTTGGTGCAGCGGATAATGCCATCCAGCGTGGACTGGCCAGTGCCATAACGATTGTCGAACATGTGCTTGGTCAACGCGTCGTTGACGGCCATTACGGGGTAGCGCAGTACGCCGTCTTTGGCCATGGCGCGCAGGCGAATAACGCCGGTAGTGGTCTCTTCCGTGCCGGCCAGAACGCCATCCAGCGCGTCTTTACGCTTGGTGTGCAGAATGGAGACCAGGTCGCATCCATCATCCATCGTCAGGTGCGGTTTGTGATCAATGGCGGCCAGAATGTGAGAGTAGTAGCTATCGTTGTCTTCGCCCTTGATCGCGTACGTAGCAATCCCGTAATCCCGCGCCAGAGAGGCAGCGACGTCGTCCTGTGTGGAAAGGGGATTGGAGGCGCAAAGCGCGATGTCCGCGCCGCCGTCGCGCAGCGTAATCATTAAATTCGCTGTCTCCGTGGTCACGTGCAGACAGGCCGCCACGCGCATTCCTTTGAGCGGCTGGTTTTTGATGAACTCTTTGCGAATGATCTGCAGCACAGGCATCGACTGGTTGGCCCACTCAATGCGGCGCTTGCCCTGCTCGGCAAGGTCGAGATTTTTTACATCGGACGGAACTGTAGTGGTAGTAGCCATGGGATCCATTCTTAGTGTTAGTTTGATTCGACCGCAGGGATCTACTGTATTCCAGGAATCTGCGGCATTCCAGGAAAGTCTCGGACTCAGGCATATCAACGCCCTGTCGGTCCAACGTCAAGGGTATCACTTCTCTAATGGCGTTAGAAGCGCGGAATCGCTTTCCAGTTGCAACAGAATTTGCTTTCGTTTCAATCCCCAGCGATAGCCTGTCAGGCGGCCACTTTTCCCAATCACCCGATGGCAAGGAATGACAACTGCGACCGGGTTCTGGCTACACGCCCGCGCCACAGCCCGGACGGCTGCTGGTTGGCCGATTTGCTGAGCGATTTCGCCGTAAGAGCGGGTCTGCCCGCGAGGAATCTGCTGTAGCGCCTGCCAGACGCGTCGCTGAAAGGCGGTGGCACGCACATCGAGCGACAGCGCAGTACTGAGAGGATGCTCGTGCAACTGCGACAGAACAACGGCAAGCCGATCTGCGAGGATTTCGTCATCCCGCTGGAGACTGGCCTGAGCAAAGTCGTGTTGTAGATCGCGACAAAGTTCCGCGTCCGTTTCTGCAAACGCGACCGCACATAGGCCACACTCCGTGGCGGCGACCAGAATGCGTCCCAGCGGAGAGTCGGCTGTGGTGTAGAAGATTTCCTGGTCCTTGCCGTGTTTTTTGTAGTTGCTGGGTGTCATCCCCAGGGTTGCGTTCGACTGTTCATACAGCCGACTCGACGATCCATATCCCGCCGCATAGATCGCCGTCGTAACGGACGAGGAAGTCGCCAGCTCCTGCTGAAAGCGGCGGGTTTGCTTCGTGGCCCAGTATTGTCGAGGTGTCACACCGAGAATGCGCTGAAATAGCCGCTGCAAAGCGTAGGGACTCATGCCGACGGCCCGGCCCATCTCGCTGAGTGTAGGTTTTTTTCTTGCTGGTCCAGGATAATGGCAGGCGGAGATAACACGCGAGGTCTGTGGATGGATTGTGTCTGGCTGGCAGCGCTTGCATGGGCGATATCCTGCGGTGCGGGCTGCGGCGGCGGTGGGATAGAAGACGACATTTTTCCGCGCCGGCCTGCGGCTGGGACAGGATGGCCGACAATAAATGCCGGTGGTGCGGACAGCATAAAAGAAGCGTCCGTCGGCAAGTAAGTCCCGGTCAAGAATGGCTCGCCATTGCACCTTTTTATCTGCATCGGGAGCGGACAAAGCTGGAACAGATGACTTACATTGGGATGATATCGGAAGCACGTTTCGAGAAGTAGGGTAGGACACGAGGGCTGGCATCATGCTGTCATTTTTCCGTAAGAAAAGCTAGCCCGCACTCCGAATATTGCGATCAATTTTTTTCAAATAACGTATACAAAAGCGTTAGTGACAGATCATAGTGTCAGTCGCATAAGTAAGGGGCAGGCTCTTAGTAGCCTGCCCCCTTTTTCGCTCTGACAACATGGCTTACTTTTTGGCTTCGACTTCGCTCCTGGTTCCGGCAAGTTCCCGCAAGGTCGCGGCCTTGTCCGTAGCTTCCCAGGTAAAGTCGGCATCGCTGCGACCAAAGTGGCCGTAGGCTGCCGTCTTGCGATAGATCGGACGGCGAAGATTGAGGGTCTCGATGATCTCTTTTGGCGTCAGCTTGAACACCTTGCGCACCAACTGTTGCAGTTGCTGCGTCGGGACGGTTCCCGTACCAAACGTATCGACCAGCACGCTGACCGGTTCGGCAACGCCGATCGCGTATGCCAGTTGGACTTCGCAGCGCTCGGCCAAGCTAGCCGCGACGATGTTCTTGGCGATATACCGGGCCATGTACGCGGCGGAACGGTCTACCTTGGTCGGATCTTTTCCGCTAAATGCGCCACCGCCGTGACGACCCATGCCGCCGTAGGTATCGACGATGATCTTGCGTCCGGTCAGGCCGGTATCGCCCATGGGTCCGCCGATAACAAAGCGCCCGGTGGGGTTGATGTGATATTTGGTATTTTCGTCGAGTAGTTCTGCCGGAATCGTGGCCTGAATGACGTGTTTTAAAATGTCCGCGCGCAGTTCGTCGTTGGATACGCTTTCCGCGTGCTGGGTGGAGATAACGACCGCATCCACCCGAACCGGCTTGCCATCCGCGTCGTATTCGACAGTCACCTGACTCTTGCCATCGGGGCGAAGGTAGGGCAGTTGGCCGGACTTGCGGACCTCAGAGAGGCGTTTCGTCAGCTTATGCGCCAGCGAAATGGGCATCGGCATCAGCTCTGGAGTCTCGTTGGTGGCATAGCCGAACATCATGCCTTGATCGCCAGCTCCTCCCGTATCCACGCCCATGGCGATGTCGCCGGACTGCTTGTTAATACTTGAAATGACCGCGCATGTGTTGGAATCGAAGCCATACAAGGCATTGTCGTAGCCGATGGAAGCGACGACGCCTCGCACCAGCGATTGAAAGTCCACATACGCCTGGGTGCTGATTTCCCCGGCAATAACTACGAGGCCGGTTGCGGTCAGCGTTTCGCAGGCCACGCGGCTGTAGGGATCCTGCTGCAAGCAGGCATCCAGTATTGAGTCCGAAATTTGGTCTGCGATTTTGTCCGGATGCCCCTCGGTAACAGATTCGGATGTAAATAGAAAACGGTCGCGTGTTGGCAATGTTCCTCCTGATATGTCCTGCGCATTCCTTCGGCTACTAAAGATTTAATTTAGCCACACATTTAGGATGCTGGAAAACGGTTCGCAGTCCACGCTGCATTCGTAGAGCCACCAGGATGCTGCGATGGCTTCGACGAAGCATGAGACGCTTCTATTCAGGCTAACAAATTTTTAATTTGGACGGGCAACGGATGGACAGCCAACGGGGAGGATGAGCCTATGGCGTGCGGATTACGGCAGTGAACGGTGTGCCGCGCGAGCGTGCGATTGCACGCTGGGAGGAGATGGTGAAACGATGTAGGAATAGTGGGTCGGCGCTGCGGGAGTCAGGGAAGCGACACGGTCATGCACATAGCCCCAGACAATCCAGCCAAACCCGGCCAGCAATAACAGTAACGCCGTTACACCTACCCAGCGCAGCTTTAAGTCTGTGATTCCTCCGCCCCCGCGATTGCTGGAAACGTTCAGCGCGAACGACACCCAGTCGCGATCATGCGTCGGATCCTTGGCGGCCATCTGGCCACTGGCATCTAGGAAGCGGGCAACCCATTCATTTTCGTCCAGGCCCAGGCAGCGAACATAGCCGCGTACGATCCCCTTACCCAGAATGCCGCCGGGAAGCTGTTCGAAAGCTTCTGACTCCAATGCCTGTAGACTACGGACCGTTACTTTCGTCGTCTGGGCGATGTCTTCCAGAGAGACAGAGCGACGCTGGCGCTCGCAGCGCAACGCTTCTCCGAAATGGGCCATATGTGTCGCGCTAGCAGTCAATGGGGGAGACCTGTCGCTCGATAGACTGATATGTGAACACTTGCAGCATATTCCTGCCCAATTTATGAGTCAAATAAAAAGTTGTATCTCGGCAAATTTTTTTCGTTTGGCAGGCATCCGCATAGTAATCTTCGCCATTTTTACGCCCATTCGATGAAACGCTTTTTTCATCTCCCGATATACTTACCGTGGATATGCACCAGGACGAAACTTGAAGTAGCTCCCGATTCCATTTATGAACAAACTTGTCTTCGGCAATTTGATCCATCGACCCATTCGATCTCTTCTGAGTCTTACGGCTGTCGCCATTGAGGTGGTCATGATTCTCTCAGTGACGGCCATCATGCTGGGCATGCTGAACGACTCCAAAGCCCGTACCAGCGGTATTGGCGCGGATTTGATTGTGCGGCCTGCCAATACCAGCTTTCTGGTGGGCGTCAGCGGCGCGCCAGTTTCCGCGAAGGTCGCAAATGTGCTGGGTCGCCTGCCCCACGTTACCGTCGCCGCACCGGTTGCCGTGCAATTCGTCACGGGAAAATCCCTTGAAAACATCTTCGGCATAGATTATGAAAGCTTTAACGCTCTAAAGCCCTTTATTTTTCTGGCGGGTACCCCATTCCAGCGCCCATACGACGTAATTGTGGATGATATTTTCGCCAGGACCGGCAAAAACACGGTCGGCGATCAAATCTCCATCATGAACCACCAGTTTCGCATCTGCGGTATCGTCGAGCATGGCAAAGGAGGCCGAAAATTCATCCCGCTGACGACTCTGGATCAATTGACCGGCTCGCCCGGAAACGCATCGCTTTTTTATCTAAAGCTCGACACTCCGGACAATGAAGCGCTGGTGGAGCAAGAGATCAAAAAGACGCCTGGAATGGAGGCGTATAAGGTGCAAACCATTCAGGATATCGTTTCCCAGATGACGCCAACCCGCTTGCCAGGACTTCAGCCGGCCTTGGACACCGTTATCGGCATTGCCCTGATTATTGGATTTCTCGTTATCTTTCAATCGATGTACACAGCTGTTATTGAGCGGACGCGGGAGATCGGGATACTGAAAGCGCTGGGAGCATCGAGTGGCTATATTGTCGCGGTCATTCTTCGCGAAACCGGAATGCTGGCCGCGGGAGGTATCCTGCTGGGCGTCGGACTTAGCTATGCGGTCCGCGAAGGCGTGCTCGCCAAATTTCCTACCATTGCATTTGCCATCACCCCGCACTGGGTCATCCTGGCGACTGTGTTGTCATTCATCAGCGCGTTGATAGGCTCCATCTATCCCGCATATAAGGCGGCACGCAAAGATCCTATCGACGCCTTGGCGTACGAATAATCAAAATAACGTCACGCGGATGGACGGTCAGCCAGCACGAGCGGGGATGGGCCGGGAGCATCCATCTGCCGCGCATTGGTAAAGCCCGCCTCCTGAAGCCATGCGCGAATTTCGGCATAGGAGTAGGTGTTGCCTGCCGTGGTGTGCACCAGCATGTTTACCGCGAAGATCAAACCGTTCATCGGACCGGTGCGGTCTTCGTTGACGAGAAATTCTGCGATCGCGAGTGTGCCGCCGGGCGCGAGAGCCTCGAATATCTTCTTCAGAAGCAAGCGGCTGCGTTTTTCCCCTTCCGAGTGAAGAATATGGCCCAGAATCGCGACTTGATGGCCCGTCCCGAAGTCGGCTTCCAGCAAATCTCCTGGCACGAAGGTAAAGCGGTCCGCCAGGCCAAATTTTTCTGTCACCCGGCGGGTTACGGGGAGGACCCCCTCCCAATCCACGACCCGGACCCGGACCTTCGATGAGGTCTGCGCCAGCGCAATTCCCCAGACTCCCGATCCAGCGCCAAGATCCAGAACGGAGACTGTCTGCTTGGCGTTAGCAAGTCCCAGACCTTCCGCCAGCACACGTGCCGATGGATAGCTCGTAGGGAAAATATCTTCTACAAACTGCTGGAAGAACGCAGCGCCGTCGCGCTCTTCGTTTACACCTTCCAGCGGTTGGCCAGTACGCACAATTTCGGTCAGGTGTAGCCAGTTCGGTATCAATTGCCGACTCATGTGTTGAAAGGTGCCGCCTTGGAAGCCCGGCTTTGTGCTCACTAAGAAAGCTGCACTCTCAGGAGTCAGCGCATAGATGTCTCTGCCGGATTTTTCTAAGAGGCCAAATCCTGTCAGCAGGTTCATTATTGCGGACAGTCCGCGCGGAGAGCACTCAGTGGCGGACGCAATCTGATCGAGCGATTTACTCCCGGCATCGAGAGTGTCAAAAATGCGAAGCCTGACGGCTGCTTCAATCGCCAGCGGAGGAGCATAGGCCCATGCCAGTTGCATCAGGCGTTCTGGGGTCACTTGTGCACGGGGTGCATCGACTGAATTCATTTTGGGGCCTTTCTGAACTGCTTATTTGTTGCGTCTCATCATATATAACCCGAAAAATTATGACGTCTATGGGGGAAGGATATACATCTTTAAGGGTAATCATGTGAGCCAAGCGTTGTGAAGTGGTGGCCCGAAGTGCTTATATCTGGGGCTTCCGGATCGGATTCCATACGGTAACGGAAGGCATTTTGTTTCCATCGAGCGATGGGGCCTTCAAAATAACGCCAGGAAAGTGTCGAGATGGCCAGCGAGCTCGCCAGCGCCGCGATCAGGGCCACGCTGTGCGGCATGTAATTTCGCAGCGCCAGGTAGATTGGATAATGCACGACATAGAAGCAGTAGCTGATGCGTCCCATCCAGCGAAGTGCGCGATGGCGCAGCATTCGCGGCATCCGGCCTTGCGTTCCGCTGACCGCGAGCGTCACCAATAATAAAAGCGACCACGCCATCCAAAGCACGGTATAGTCCGTTGCATCGAAAATACGCAGATCGAAGAAGCTGTGTTTGACGATGCCGGTGGCGAAATCTATCCAGATCGCCAGAGCGATAAGCCCTGCGACAGATAAGTAGAACCAGTTTGCATAACGCTGGATGAAGGGTCGCCAGGTTTCCGCGTTGTCCTGCCACAGCACGCTGAGCATGCAGCCGGCTGCCAGCGAATCCATTTGCGCCAAAAATAGCTCCTGCGCGCCTCGTGGGTCGGGATAGAAATATCGAATCCACGGAGTGAGCAACAAAACCAGTGCCAGAATGGTGAAAAGCACAGGACGGTGCGCCCGAGTGAAAGTGACGATAGGGGCCCAAAGAACGTAAA
>JAJYGR010000020.1 GCA_021790655.1 Acidobacteriota bacterium
GAGGGCAATCAACTCGGCACGGGTCTGGATGGCGCATTCTAAAGCTGGAGCATGTCTAGGCATCTCCTACATCTTAATACAATAATTCAGTATTGCAACTAAGCACTAGTTTTTAACAGGTTCTAAGGCCCAGGCGTTCCCTCGCCTGAAACACATCTCAAGCCATGGGAGGATGACGCAACTGGTCCCGCAACGCGCCTGCCAGTTCCACCACTTGTTGCAGCTTGGCGACGACGTTCGCTGGCAGCGTTGGCTCGGCCAGGGCCAGTTGCGTCTGTAGCAGCAGGCCGGTGATGGTGGTGTTCATCTCCCCCGCCATCAGTTGCGCGGCGGACTGCGTGGCCAGCGACAATTCCCGTTCTCTGCGCTGTAGCGCGGCACGGACTTCGCGCAGGACGCGATTGCACCCTGAGATGCCGAGATTCACCTGGATTGGGATAGCCAGGCCTGCCTGTTGCCAAAGCACCTCGGCCCCTGCTGGATCGGATTCAACAAGGGCCTCATCCAGCACCAGGACGGAATATTCTCTCCGTCGCAACGCAGCCAGCGCGGCACGCCGGTTCTGCGCCAACTCTACGGCAAGTCCAAGTTGACGTCCAATGGCGGAAGCACAGTTCTCCGCACCCGCGATGGTGGTCACTAGCAGCACTGTCTGAGTCATTAGCATTTCTCCCGATTCGTTCTTGTTTCACACAATTCCTGCTCCAAGCACATTTGCCAATGCAAATGTGGATTGCGGACTGGCCCCTGTTTCTACGAAGCGAACACAGCGTCTGGGAGTGACCGCGTCGGCTGGAACCTGAATCGATCTATCGATCTAATGTGCACAAGTGTCGGCACCCTAGGAAACATCAGCCTACATCTCGGATTCTTCGGCGATGCCATATTCCTTCAGCTTGCGATACAGCGTTGTTTTGCCTATCCCCAACAGGCGCGCTGCGGTAAGTTTGTCGCCGTTCAATTGACGCAGAGTGTTCAGAATGGCATGCTTTTCCATCTCCGCAATGGTCAGAATGCTGGCATCCGTGCTGATCTCCTCGGTCGGTGCAAATTCGGCGGAATGTTGCGCCTGCAGCCGGTATTCCTGGATCTGCGTGGGCATGTCCCCCAGGTGCAGCACTGGCCCGGAAGAGAGCGCGCAGGCCCGCTCGATGGTGTTTTCCAACTCGCGTACATTTCCCGGCCAGTCATAGGCGCCAAGTACCCGCAAGACGTCATCGCTCAGCGTGTACAGCACGCCGGTCTCGCGCCGCCGCCGTTCCAGGAAATGCGCCGCCAGCAGGGCGACGTCCTGTCGCCGCTCCCGTAGCGAAGGTATTTTGACATTGACCACGTTCAGACGGAAATACAGATCTTTGCGGAACTTCCCCTGCTCGACCATGGCAGCAAGGTCGCGATTGGTCGCGGCCAGAATGCGGACGTGAATCGGCACGCGCAGGTTGGAGCCGACAGGCCGAATCTCTTTTTCCTGGAGTGCCCGCAGCAGCTTGGCCTGGAGGTCAAGAGGCAGTTCGCCAATCTCGTCCAGAAACACAGTGCCGCCTTCTGCGGTAGCCAGCAGGCCTTCCTTGGAGCGGTTGGCCCCGGTGAAGGCGCCCTTTACATAGCCGAAGAGCTCGCTCTCGATCAGCGTAGGCACCAGCGAGCCGCAGTCGACCGGGATGAAGGGATGCGGTGCATTCGGCCCGTTATAGTGGATGGTGCGGGCGACAACTTCCTTCCCTGTTCCGCTTTCTCCCAGGATCAGCACTGGATGGTTGGTGTGCGCCACTTTCGACAGAATTCGATAGACGCGTTCCATCTCCGAGCTTCGACCGATGAGGGTCCCGAAGCCATCCGCCGTGCGCAGCCGCTCCCGCAGCCTACGGCTTTCTGTGTCGAAGTAGCGGCGCTCTGAGGCCCGCTCCAGAACGTCCGACAACTCATCCATGGTGAAGGGTTTGGTCAGATACTCGCTGGCGCCAGTGCGCATCGCTTCCACCGCGGACGAAACCGTGGCATAGGCCGTCATCACTACCACTACCGTTTCGGGATAGATAGTGCGGATCTCTTCCAGAAGCGGCAGTCCCCCTCCCCCAGGCAGTTTCAGGTCCAGAAGAACGATGTCGGCCATATGGGCCTTGAGGGCAGCGCGCGCGTCTGCTGTATTGTCTACGCTGGAAACCGCGAAACCCTGGTTGCGCGCAATATCGGAAACAGCTGCGCGAATGGCCATATCGTCGTCGACCACCAGCACATGCATCATGCTGGCTCGCTCCGTCGCGGGAAGGGGGGAGTTAGGGGAGAACATGCGTGTCGTAGTTAGCATCTTACGCGGGTTCCTTTCCGACGGCGAAGCAATTGTGGTCCATCTTGGTTCCGGTTGCTCGAGCTGGTCATCTTTCCTCGCAAAGACGGTTTCCAATTTTGTTGCGCTTATCTGTCTGCGAGGCGGCTCGGCGTGGAATGGGTCCCGGCGCGAGCGGAAGCTCAATCGAAAAACAAGCGCCGCCATGCGGGTTGGGCCTCACTGCGACGGAGCCTCCCGCGCGATGCGTCAATTCCCGCACAATCGCGAGCCCGAAGCCACGCGGCGCGGCGCTCTCGTGAAGTTTGCTGGATACCCCTGACTCGAAAATGTGCGGCAAAAGGTCCGGAGTAATCCCAGCGCCGGTATCACTGACCTGAAGAAACAGTGTAGGCGCGGGGCCTTCCAGCGCGCGATTTCCCCTCTCTCCACCCGATCGTTTGGCGAGGCGGGAAAGCCGGTTTGGCGGTTCGTCTCTATGTCTGCTCCTTCGTGACTCGTCCTGTAAAATCGCGATGCGTAACTTTCCGCCCTGCGGCATCGCCTCGATGGCATTGCCGACGAGGTTATGCAGGATCCGCTCAAAGTCACTCTCCGAGATTGCCACCATTGCTCTGTTGCCGCTTGCATGGCCTGCCAGTTCCGGGGTTTCGATCTCAACCTCTATGCAGTCTCCAGCAAGCTGCTGCAGCAGTGGAAGACGACGCTTCAATGCTTGCGAAAGGTTGAGCAATGGAGCCGACGCATCCTGCGGAATCGTATCCGGCGCAGTGAATTTCGCCGGGGGGGTTCCGGCTAGCGCCCCATGCGCGGAATCGAGGAGAGAGGCGACCAAACTGTGTCCGCGTGTGACGGCAGCCGACAATTCCTCAATCCAGTTCTGATATCCATTCGCCACAGCGCCGGGGGTGCGCAACAGGTCGCAATATACCTGGAGGACAGTCAGCCAGTTACGGGCATCATGGGCGAGCGAAAGGGCCTCCTTCTCCGAAGCATGGTTGCCACGACCCAGAACGGGCTTCGGCGCAGGGGGATGGACGTGTAAAGATGGGTCTTTCCAATTGTGGTCAAGGGTCTTGGCGTGGGCTGAGGTCATGACTGAATCTCCGCTTCTTACAGTCTGAGTGCAATTTATTATGCGAGATACGGGCAGGAACGTTGACAGGATGGTTTCTGCCGCTTCTGTGTTCCCAATTCGACTCGCTGCGATTTCATAATGAATCGAATTTCTGCTCCCGTACTCTATGTATATTCATATTCACGTTAAGTGCCAAACCGGGATTCTGCTCTTAAGTTAATGATTCGACAGGTATAGTGGCTCTATTTTGATCGCCAGCCCCATTACTAAAGAAACGTGATGGTTTCAAAATGGGACTCGATTCGCTACAAGGATTCTCTTTAATGTGCTGTATCTAAAAAGCTTACTTAAGCATTCGACAGTAAATCCATTTTGGAACTTCATTCCCGGCCTGGAACACCAGTCTGTTTTGACAACTGATGCGTGATTACAATGGAGGTCACATGACCGTGCCTGCCTCAACCTACTTTCGACCCGATGACCGGGCCGTCGATCAGCTTCGACCACTTCGTCTCACCGTCGATTTTGTTCCCACGGCGGAAGGCTCCGTACTCATCGAGCTGGGGCACACACGCGTCCTGTGCAATGCGACCGTGGAAAACGGCGTGCCAAACTGGCTGCGTAACCGAGGCCAGGGTTGGCTGACCGCCGAGTACGGCATGTTGCCGCGCGCCACGCTGACCCGCACCCCACGCGAAAGCGAACGCGGCAAGGTGGGTGGGCGCACCCATGAAATCCAACGTTTGATTGGCCGGTCTTTGCGGGCAGCGGTCGATCTGAAGGCCCTCGGTGAGCGCACCATCATCCTGGACTGCGATGTATTGCAGGCCGACGGAGGCACGCGCACGGCGGCCATTACCGGCGCTGCGGTCGCGCTGGGACTGGCGCTGAATCGACTGGTCGCTGCAAAAGTGCTGCCTGCTTCGCCGATGCGGCACCTCATCGCAGCCACCAGTGTCGGCATTGTCGAGGGCACTGCACTGCTCGATCTTGCGTATGAAGAGGATTCCCGCGCCGACGTCGATATGAACGTCGTGATGACCGCTGCGGGAGATTTTGTCGAAGTGCAGGCGACCGCGGAGCACAATACGTTCTCCCGGGAACAGCATCTGACGCTGCTCGACCTGGCCCTGCGCGGTACGCGAGAACTCATTGCAGCGCAGCAATCCGCGCTGGCTGGCACCGCGAAGTGACAATCCCCAAGCAGTATTAGAATGAAGTGAGAAGACAGAAATTTCTAACCATCTTAAAAAGACGAACAGGAGTGTATGACGATGAAACTCACCCCGGGCAAACTGGCCGGAATGAAGGCCGTCTCTGACGAGCGCGGCGTGATTGCAGCCGCCGCCATGGACCAACGCGGTTCCCTGAAGAAGTCGCTGGCAAAAGAAAAGGGTTCCGATGTCGATGACCACGCACTGGTGGAATTCAAGGAACTGGTGACGGAAGTTCTGACGCGCCACGCGTCTGCGATTTTGCTCGATCCGGAGTATGGTCTGCCCGCCAGCAAGAAGCGCAATGGCAAGGGTCTGCTGCTGGCGTATGAGAAGACCGGGTACGATGCGGCGGAAGCGGGCCGCATGCCAGACCTGCTGGACCATTGGTCGGTGCGCCGCTTGAAGCATGAAGGCGCGGACTGCATCAAGGTGCTGCTCTACTACACGCCGTATGAAAGGAAAGAGATCAACGACATGAAGCACGCCTTCATTGAGCGCATTGGCGACGAATGCCGCGCGCACGATATTGCGTTCTTCCTGGAATTCGTCGGCTATGACGCCCACGGCGGCGACGAGAAGAGCATCGAATACGCGAAGAAGAAGCCCGCGATCACCAAAGGCGCAATGGCCGAATTCACCCAGGACCAGTACGGCGTCGATGTGTTGAAGGTGGAAGTGCCCATCCAGATGGAGTATGTCGAGGGGACGAAGGCCTGCAAGGGCGCGTCGGCCTACACGCGCGCCGAGGCGCTGGCGCACTTCCGCGATGCGGCGGAAGCGTCTACCAAGCCATTCATCTATTTATCCGCGGGAGTTTCCAATCCAGTCTTCATCGAAACGCTGGAACTGGCAGCCGAGTCAGGCGCAAAGTTCAATGGCGTGCTGTGCGGCCGCGCAACCTGGAAAGACGGCATCCCAGTCTACGCCAAGCAGGGGGCCAAGGCTTTTGAGAAGTGGCTGGAAAACGACGGCGTGAAAAATATCAACAACGTGAATCATGCACTCAAGGCGGCAACCCCGTGGCATGAACGCTTCGACATGTAGTTGGAAGCGTCGATTGGAAATCAAAGTATCGCAAGAGGGACTGCGCAATTTGGCAGTCCCTCTGTGCTTAAGTGGATGTTCTGACTGAGATGAATCGAGCAGCCTGTCTAAATTCTTTGATCTTCGATTGGCCCAATGCCACATTCTTCTCAACTGGCCATCTGCGCGATAGTTTTCAGGTGACACGTAACACGTATCACCTGTGATACAGTAGAGAGACATGAAGAAGCGCGCACGCGACCCAGAAAAACTGGAAACCTACAGTCAGCGCGCGTTCTTCGATCGTCCCAACCGTCCGCCACTTGTGAAGGAATCGTGGACGAAAAACGCCAAAGGCGAAATTGTCGAATATGGCCTTGCGTATATCGACTTCAGCCTCTACGCAGGGGACAATGGGCGGGTCCTGGGTTACGACAATGCTCACGGGTATCACGAGCGTCATTTCATGGGGAATGCGGAACCGATTGCGTTCACCACCTATGCGAAACAATTTGAACGATTCATCTCGGAAGTGCGCCAGTTGAGGAGAAAATCATGATAGCAAGCAACAAGACGAAAGTGACCATCAAGCATGACGGCTTCGAGGGTTTTATCCGCAGGGGCCGGGAGCACGCAAAGGCCCTGGACAAGGGTGAAACTCTGCCATCGGAGATCACCATCAGTTTTGAGACCCCAACGGAGATGATGCGGGTCTTCACGGTAAAGAGGACTGAGCTTCTTGAGAAGCTGACACAAGATGGACAACAGCCGATCAACCAGTTGGCAACCAAGCTAAAGAGGAAGAGGACGGCCGTGAATCGAGACATCGGCGTGCTAAGAAAGATTGGGGTCCTCTCGACCCTCTCCGTGTCAAATCCTGGGCATGGGAAACTTTTGATGGTTTCGCCTTTGGCCCGGCGGTATGAATTTACCTGGAGCGTGGGCGCTCCAGGACGAGAAGCCCGCAAATAAAGGCGGCTGTTGAGTCGGTGTTCTGGGCACAGGGTACGAAGGCGTTTGAGTCGTGGCTGGAAAACGACGGCGTGAAAAATATCAACAACGTGAATCATGCACTCAAGGCGGCAACCCCGTGGCATGAACGCTTCGATATGTAGTTGGAAGCGTTTCGAATATGCTTCCAGAATAAGCAGGGCCGCACTCATCGCAGACCTTCCCTTTTGCCTTGCCAAAGGGAATAAATTAGGACAAAATGTCCCGTAGTATGCCTAGCGGAAATTTATTTGAATTACAGCCCGATCCAGTTGCTCTCCTGGCTGAAGCCAAGCAGGTTTTTGGCAAGAAGAACCTAGCCGCGCGTCTGGATGTTGACCGAAAAACCCTTTCCCGCTGGGAAAAGATCCCAGAGAAACTACCAATTGCGCGACAACTTGCTCTCAGGGAGATTTTGCGCACCGTACCTCGACAGTCTGAGCAAGCCGACTTTACGTTTATTGATCTCTTTGCCGGTATTGGGGGAATTCGTGCTGGGTTCAAAGCAGCTCATGGACGTTGTGTATTCACCAGTGAATGGAACCCGTGGGCGCAGAAAACTTACACGACGAATTATGGCACAGATGAACCACTCATAGGCGATATTACACAATACGCAGCACAGAATATTCCCGATCACGATGTGCTGCTCGCTGGCTTTCCCTGCCAGCCGTTCTCAATTGCAGGCGTGAGCAAAAAGAACGCACTCGGACGGCCACATGGCTTTGAATGCACCACACAGGGGACGCTTTTTTTCGATGTTGCGAGAATTATTGCGGAGAAGAGGCCAAAAGTATTTCTGCTGGAGAACGTGAAAAATCTTTTGAGCCATGACAAAGGAAACACCTTCCGGGTCATCCGTGAGACTCTGGAGAAAGAGCTTGGATACATAGTTCGCTCAAAGGTCATTGATGGCCAGTGTTTTGTGCCTCAGCACCGAGAACGCATCCTGATTCTTGGGTTCTGCGAAGAGACTGGCTTTTCATTCGATGATCTCAGACTGCCTGATCGTGGCCCCAGCCTCAAAAGTATCCTTCATCCTGAAGATGGAAGTGAAGAAGCAGAAGAACCATATACAACGGGGCCGCTCGCAAAAGTTCACGCCAAGTACACCCTGACCACGAAACTATGGCAATATCTCCAGGCATATGCAGAGAAGCACAGGATCGCGGGAAATGGTTTCGGTTTTGGAATTGTGGACGAGAACAGTGTTGCCCGAACGTTGTCGGCCCGCTATTACAAGGATGGCTCGGAGATTCTGGTGAAGCGCGGAAAGAGCAGGAATCCACGTCGGCTGACGCCGCGCGAGTGTTCTCGCCTTATGGGTTTTCCAGCAGATTTCAAGATTCCGGTTTCCGATACCCAAGCCTACAAACAATTTGGGAATAGCGTCGTGGTTCCGGTGATCGAAGCAGTTGCATTGCACATGAAGCCGCATATCATGACGCTCAAGCGATATGAGGAAACTGGGACATTCCAGCCATTGCTTGTGACGGGAGCCTAAACAAAAATGAAAGCTGGGTACCTGTCGGAGTTCTTTACCGGGGTTGCAATTAAGCGTCTTAGCGCAGTGGAAGCTGATCCTGCTCGCAGCAATCAGCATGAGTTTAATGGTGACAAAGGTCTGAGGCGGCTTTTCGGCCTGAAGAGGCAGGAAATGCAGGGCCTCTTCATCTATCTGAGCGATAACGATGATGAGCCTGTAGTCGCAGATGGACCATTGACCTGGTACGATGCGCGTGAAAGCCACACGAAAAGATCTGAGCACCGCTTCTACTTTCCAACGACGGCAGTTTCACTGTGTGCTTCTGAAGGCGACCTCCTCGTGATTGGTCGCCGACCCGATGATTCAGTGCTGGTTCTCATCGTTCAGGGTGAGTCAACAATTGCGAATCAGGTTCTGTGGCTCTTCAATGTTGACCTTCAGGGTCATCATGGTTTCTCTGCACGCGAGGAACTTGAAACAGAGCAGGATCGAATAGGTTTCGCTGCACGGTTCATTCTGGAGCAGATCGGTGTTCCTGTCGAAAGCAGCGAGAACAACTTTCTGGACAAGATCATCAGTCAATTTGGATCAAAGTTTCCTCGAACAAAGGAGTTTTCCGCCTTCGCGCGCTCTACGCTCGACGATATTGAGCCAAAGACAAATCCTGATGCTGCAGTGATGGCATGGATGGAACGCGAGGAAATTCTCTTTCGCACACTGGAAAAGCACATCATTGCCGAACGACTGACACAAGGATTTCATAATGACGTGGATGGTTTTCTCCAATTTTCGTTGTCAGTTCAGAATCGACGTAAGAGTCGGGTTGGCTTTGCACTCGAAAACCATATGGAAGTCATCTTCACCGAGGTAGGTATTACATACGAACGCGCTGCCATCAGCGAGGGACGTTCAAAACCGGATTTCCTTTTCCCGGGTGGCAAAGAATACCGCAACCCTGAATACGATTCTGTGCTCCTGACAATGCTGGGCGTAAAAAGCACATGCAAGGATCGCTGGCGGCAGGTCCTTGCTGAAGCAAAAAGGATAGAAAGCAAGCATCTGCTGACACTTGAGACCTCAATCAGCCAGCATCAGACCGAACAGATGAAAGATGAAAGACTTCAACTCATCGTCCCACAAAGCCTGCATCAGACATATACGATGGCGCAGCAGGAATGGCTGCTGAATATCTCAGAGTTCACCGAAGTCGTTCGAGAGAGGCAGATTAAAGCTGGATTAGTATGACAGATGTTCACACTCGTGAGCAGCGCAGTCGGAATATGGCTGCAATTCGCAGCAGGAACACAAAACCCGAGATGCGTGCCCGTTCCGTCCTACATTTCCTCGGATATCGGTTCCGTCTTCACAGCAAGGATCTTCCTGGAAAGCCAGACATTGTTTTGCCTAAACACAGAGTCGTAATCTTCGTTCATGGTTGCTTCTGGCATTGCCATGACTGCCGATTCGGGCGCGTTGCTCCGGCAACACGACCTGATTTTTGGGCTGCGAAACGTGCAGGTAACGTGAAGAGAGACCAGAGAAACATTTTCTTGCTGGAAGAGTGGGGCTGGAGGGTAATTACGATTTGGGAATGTGAAACGTCTGATCTCGAAGCACTGGGGCAGTCGATAAAATTCCGAATGCCTCAGGTCGCAAATGAAAGAAAAAAGTAAAGCAGGTAGATCCACAACTTCGTCCGGAAGTCGTCTCGTAGACCGTTAAACGCATTTGCGGTAAAACTACCTACTTGACTTCCAGGCCATGTGTTCCTACATTCGCAGTATGGACGGAGAGCGATGCTCTAAAAAACCGAGGGACGCTCCAATCGGTGCGCGCGACGGGCTGGTGCTCACGGCCATCATCGAAAACTATATTGCCAGCGGAGATCCGGTGGCTTCGCAGTCCATTGCGCGCCAGCAGAACCGTGAAGGCATGAGCGCCGCCACGGTGCGCAACGTGATGGCCGACCTTTCCGAAGCTGGGTATCTGGAGCAGCCGCACACCTCTGCTGGACGCATCCCTACCCCGCAGGCGTTTCGTTATTACGTCGAGCAGTTGCTGCGGCGCATGGCGTCTCCGCAGCAGGCGCTGCCGCTGCCTACCCAGGAACAGATTGAAGAGACCTTTACCGGGGTAGCCAACGCGACGGACTTCTTCGCGCGCACCTCCCATATTCTGGCGCTGCTGTCCGGCGGGGTCGGCGTGGCGCTGACGGCTGCGGGAGATCGAGAACTATTGGAGCACGTCCATTTCGTTCGCCTGGGGCAGGCGCGGGTGCTGACCGTACTGGTGACGACCACCGGCATTGTGCGCGACCGCCTGCTGATGCTGGAGCAGGACCTGACCGCTGGGCAACTGGAGACCGCTGCGAATTATCTGAATACAAATTTTCACGGCTGGAACCTGGAGAGGATTCGGCAGGAGCTGGCGGCCCGCATGGCGCGTGAACGCAGGGAATACAACCAGATTCTTCATTCGCTGGAAGAACTGTGGGCAAAGTGCGCGATGGACCGCACGGTGCCGGAGAAATCCGTCTTTGTCGATGGGGTCGCGAACCTGATGGTAAGCGAGGCGGACCGCAAACATCTGCGACAGATTTTTATTGCGCTGGAAGAAAAGCAGCGCATCGTGGACCTGTTGAATGCCTATGTAGACAGCAACCATAACTCGGTGCGGGTCGTCGTAGGGCTGGAGGAAACGATGCCGGAGATGCGCGACCTAGTTTTGATCGCGGCTCCGGCGCGGCATGGCCAGGAGCATCTGGGGACGGTCGCTGTCATCGGACCGACGCGCATGCAATACGCCAGCACCATCGGTACGGTGACTTACATAGCTAAGCTCTTTGGACGCTGGGCCGGCCAATCCTAAAGGCCTTCCGCCTCATGCAGTTTTCCAGACTGGGTACAATGGAAATAGAAACTTTCAGGGTGTCGGTAGACGTTAGTCCTGGAAGCTTTGCATTCTGATGCGGAAAAGCGTCGGGAAAAAATGCACCCTCAGTTGTCGAGAAATATATTGAGCGAAATGTAGCGAGCGACGTTCCATATACATCTCCTGGAAAAACGGCGATGCAGCCGCATACAAGAAGGAAAATAATTTATCCATGCGACATTCCACCGATTTAGACGAAGAAGAAACCATGCGACGCGATGGGCCAACTCAAACCGGAAACAAGGCTGTGAACATGAGCGGCGAGTCTAAGTTTGACAAGCCTGCGATGGTTGAAGATTCTGCGGCTGAACTCGACGGCCAGACGCGCGGCGGCAGCGTAGATACCGCTGCGGAAATCCCTGAAGCCAAAGAGGAAGTAGTAGCGCGGGCTGAGGTGGAACGCCTCCAGGGGGAGCGCGATCAACTTTTGGATCGACTGGCGCGGCTACAGGCGGAATTCGACAACTATCGCAAGCGAGAAGCGCGCGAACGCACGGAGTATCGAGATTATGCGCTGGTGAATACGATCGAGCAGTTTTTGCCAGTGCTCGATAATTTCCAGCTTGCGTTGCGCTCCCAAGGCACTGCCGAGCAACTCCGCTCCGGCGTGGACTTGATCGTCCGGCAGATGGAAGAGATCCTCCGCACCTTCGGGGTGCAGCCGATACCGACCGTGGAAACCCGTTTTGATCCGCGCGTGCATGAGGCCATCGAGATGGTGAAACGCGACGATATGCCTGACCAACAGGTGATGGAAGAAGTGCGTCGCGGCTATACCTTGCGCGAACGACTGCTCCGGCCCGCTCTGGTGCGTGTCGCCAATAATCCTAAACAGAAAACAGCATGAGCCCAACTGCCCGCGTGACAAAAGCCGATTATTACGAAGTCTTAGCCGTCGAACGCACTGCCTCCGATCAGGAGTTGAAGAGCGCGTATCGCAAACTCGCCATGCAGTATCACCCGGACCGCAATCCGGACGACCCCAAGGCGGAAGAGAAATTCAAACAGGCCAGCGAGGCCTACCAGGTACTGTCCGATCCAGACAAGCGCGCTGCGTATGACCGCTTCGGCCATGCCGGAGTCAGCAACGGCGGCATGGACGCCAGCGGTTTTGCCGGTATGCCGGACCTCGGAGACATCTTCGGGGATATTTTCGGTGAGATGTTCAACATGGGCGGCAGCCGCCGTTCTTCGCGCGCACAGCGTGGGCGCGACCTGCAATATGAACTGACGCTTACGTTTGAAGAAGCTGTCTTCGGCAAACAGAGCGAGATCCAAATTCGTCGCATGGAAAACTGCGCCGCGTGCCAGGGCAGTGGCGCCGAGCCGGGACATGGCCCCAGCGTCTGCCAGCAATGTGCGGGCCGCGGGCAAGTCCGTTTCCAGCAGGGATTTTTCTCTGTGGCGCGCACTTGCCCGGCGTGTGGAGGTACGGGCAGCATCGTCAGCAATCCTTGTCGCCAGTGCCGAGGGGATGGACGTCAATCCGCCGACCACACCATCAACGTGACCGTGCCTGCGGGAATTGAAGACCACATGCGCATTCGTTACCAGGGAGAAGGCGATGCCGGACGTTTCGGTGGTCCGTCTGGAGATTTGTACATTGTCGTTTCCGTCGAGGCGCATCCTTTCTTTGAGCGCGAAGGCAACGATCTGCACTACGTGCTGCCGGTATCCTTTCCGCAAGCTACGCTCGGGACGGAGCTGATGATTCCGACGCTTGAAGGGGAAACCAAGCTGAAAATTCCGGAAGGAACACAGAGCGGCACGGAGTTTCGCATGCGCAATAAAGGCGTGCCCTATCTGAACGACCATGGCCGTGGCGATCTCATTGTCCAGGTGGTCGCACAGGTCCCGAAGAAACTGACCAAGGCGCAGAAAGAGCTGATGCGTGAGCTCTCAGAAACTTTGACGGTTGAGAACACCCCTTCCTCGCGCAGCTTCTTCGGCAAGATGAAAGACATCTTCAGGTAAGTATCCTCCGGCAGAGCCGGAGGCTTTCGGTTGCTGGCCCCTCAAAGGGGCCTGATCGCAACCGTTGAAAAGCAAAAACAAGTGCAACTGAAGCTGGGTTGCTAAACAATCGGCTTCAGAAAAACGAAAGCAACAGCGGGAGGCATACTCCCGTAATTCTCAAAGTTCTACTGCCTCCCCGGCAGAGCCGGGGGAACTCCCGATTGGATTAGGGTCTGCGGAACCTAAGGGCGTGTTACGGACCGAGCCAGCTACTCAACACACTGGCCACTGCAATCGCAGCGGTCTCCGCGCGCAGAATGCGGGACCCAAGGCTGACGGACTGCCAGCCATATTTTGCGAAGCTGACAACTTCCCCGTCGGTCCATCCTCCCTCAGGTCCAATCGCGGCGCTTATTGTTCTTGGTGCTGTCGCTAAATAAATTTCAGGCCCATCCGCGTTTTCCAGGCAGCCGCGCAGAGAGCGGGCGCGTTCGTGTTCAGAAAGAAGCAAATGCAGCGCATCCGGTCCTTCCGATAAATAA
>JAJYGR010000291.1 GCA_021790655.1 Acidobacteriota bacterium
TCCCAGGCCATGGCCCCGTCGGTCCGCGCCAATGCCCAGATGAGCGTCCCGGTGAGCGCCGCCCAGACGCCCCCATTGTCGAGCGCGCCGGGCAGCACGTTCGGCCACTCCACTTTTTTACTCACCTGTTTTGCGCCGATGGGCGAGGGCTTGCGCAGAGTTTCATCCATCGCCGCTACAAGAATGCGTGTCTGCTCCGGCGAGGGCGTCCCGCCCACGATTGCCCAGGGCTGGGGTTCCAGCCACATGCGGTCTTCGCCCAGCCATCCCAGCGAGGGACCATACCACAATCGTTTGAACCATCTCCCCGTCCATTGCGCGCGGACGGCGATGCGTTGCTGCTCCGCTTTTTTTTGAGCATCGTCGGCAGCGACAGTCTCCCCCGCAGACCGCAACATGCGCGCATAGTGATCGAGAACGTAGGTAGCCATGGCCGCATTTAATATGCTCTCGGATTCGCGACCTATCTCGCCACGAAATTTCTCTGGTACTCCGCGCCAGTAAACAGAGTCGTTCCAGTCATCGTTCAGTCCACGCAACAGTCCGTGCTTTCCAGTCCCTATCGTATCGACCAGATGTCGATAACTGCGGTCGAGCAACCGAAGCACGGACATCTTCTGCGCCTGAGACCCCAGCGGATAGGTTGAGATCTCCTCATTGAGAAATGCCGCATCGCGGGTACCCAGCACATACTCGCTCGCGAACCATAACACCCATAGATCCAGATCGCTGGGCAAAAAGAAATTTGGCATGGGCATGCCATGGCCTACCAGCGCGTACGGCAGGGTTCCATCCTTCTGCTGCGATTTCAAGGTGTAGCGCAGCACTTGTTTCGCCAGCTCCGACTCGCCAAACACCATGGGCAGGGCATGTTGAAGGGGGTCACGCGACGCCCCCTGAAATCCAATCTGATACTGATAGGCCATGCCCTGGGAAACGATGTGCTCATCGAAGAAATCGTCGTAGGTGAATCCACTGCGCAGGTAATAGTTGTGCCACATCATTTCCCGTCGCACCCATGGTTCGCCGTCAACTTGCAGTTGCACGCCTTCGTTTTTCCATCGTTCGCAGCTCTCGGCCAAATGCGCTTCCGGGCGCTGCCGGTATTTGGCGAATAGATTCTCAACAGAAAATCCCTTGGGAATGTAGCCGTACAGAAAGTGGAGCGTGCGTGTTTCCCCAGGCCCGAGGTGCAATCGTTTTTCCAGGATGAGCGCGCTCTCCGGCCCGCTTGCCGACAGGTCTGTAGTTTCGGCGTGGAACAATCCATCGGGCCGCAGCGCGCCCCCCTGACCGAAAAACGCGTCCGCATTCGTGAAGAAGCGGTCCGCAGGTCCGTCCAGCGACAACAAGAAAGTCGCCGGAGGCTTGGTGTCGTCCATGTGCGTATTTGGCGATGGGTATTTTACCGGCGGGCCAAGCTGTCTGGCTGGATATTTCGCCATCAGTTCCTGCAACTTTGCCCACGCCTGTTCTTCCTCGGATGTACGCCCCAGGAATTGCTTCGTTTCCAATATTCCTTGACCTTGCTCGATGGTCTCAAACCTGTGAGTGAAGCGCTTTGCAAATTCACGGCGCCGCTCTGGAATCCTGGTTGGTCTGACCGGATTGTCCAAACCGGGAACCTCCCCGCTGGCCACGAAACCCTCCATGTAGGAGCGGAACGAGAATTGGTACATCTCGCAGCCCCAGTACTCTGTCCAGCGCAGGTCTGCCGACTCTGCGCCGTGGTTTGCAATCGTTACCTGAGATATGAGCGCAGGATCATCCCCAAAAGGGGCAAAGATCACCTGGTCCGCGCTGTAGTCTTCGGTGGAAACCCGCTTACGGAAGTAGCCCATTCCGAAGTGACGGTCAAAGCCTGTACCTGTGCCGGGATAGAAGGTGCTCAACGCAGTTTTTCCATCGGTCAAGTAACCTATCCCCGCGCCGAAACGTTTCTCGTCCGGCTTCAAATCGTTCAGGAATTTTGGCGCGCCCTCATCCTGCCGCACCTGCACATATCCATAATTCGACACCGCCGCGATGATTCTGTCATTGCCGACCTGGTGGGTCTGGTCGGTGGGCGAACGCCATTCCGTATCGACGGGCGTGCGCGCCATGGGGTCCTTGTCCTGATCGCAGGTATAGCAATATGCCGGCAAACCGAATTCGTCCTGCATCCAGTATCCAAAGTGACCCGACCCAAATGCTTGCTTACCGAACGGCGCGCGAGCTGCCTGGTTCACCTCGGCCAGCAGGCCGGAACGCATGGACGCCTCGCACATCGGCAGCAGGGTCTCTATGGCCACGCCACTTGCCACAAGACACAAAAATTCACGACGGTTCAACATTGCTACCTCCAGAAAACAACTACGGACCTATCTATGCGGCCAAAGCGCTAGTGCGCTCCAGCCATGAAACAATCTTCAATTTCTTCAAGAGTTTTACCTTTAGTCTCCGGCAGAAAGAAATACACGGTAATAAGGTAGATCACGGTAAATCCCGCGAACAGAAAGAACATCTTGGAATATCCGTATTTACTGGCGACCGGCAGAAAAATGGCGGCCAGCGTCGTCGAAACCAACTGATTGAGCACGAGAGCTACACTCATTCCGTTCGACCGAATGCGCGTCGGCATCAGCTCCGACAACGCGAGCCAAACGCACACGCCCGGGCCAAGCGCATAAAAGGCGATGAACATATACAGACCGATGGCGACGAGCCATCCATGCCTTGCCTTCGGCACCTTGCCGATGGAGGCCTGCTCAATTTTAAGAGGAGCAGTTCGA
>JAJYGR010000072.1 GCA_021790655.1 Acidobacteriota bacterium
GCGCAGCCAGTCCAAGCGCAAGAGCTGTGAATACGGCGAAGGTGACGCCAGCACTCTGCGACAACGCAAAGCCAATGGCCGCGCCCATGAACGGAGCTGTGCAGGGAGTCGCCACTACGGTGGCCAACACACCGGTAAAGAAGCTGCCGCTGTAGCCGCTGCGCTGTGTCAGTTCTCCACCGACGCTGGTGGCAGAAAGACCAATCTCAAACTGTCCAGCCAGACTGAGACCGAGAAAAAACAGCAGCAGTGCCATAAACGCGACAAAGTACGGCGACTGAAATTGGAATCCCCATCCGAGATGGCTGCCGCCCGCGCGCAACAACAACAACAGCGCCACGATTGCCCAGAAGGAAACAAGAATACCCAGCGTGTACACCGCGCCGTGCGCGCGCAGCCGCTTGCGCTCGTCTCCGGAGGACTGCACCAGCGACAGTCCCTTGATGAACAGCACCGGGAAAACGCACGGCATCAGATTCAGGATTGCGCCACCGAGGAAGGCCAGCCCCAAGATGCCAAGGAGCGATTTGCCATTTGTGCTAACCGCAATGTGCCCCGTCGTAATCGCGGATGTGAACTGATACGCCGTGCCATTCGAGAGCTTGAGCAGCCCATGCAATTGCGCGGGTGTCTGCTGCAACCCCTGTGCCTTGGGCACGGTGATACGAATTCCATCCGCGAGGGGCTTGAGCGTTTGCGCCCCGGCGTTTGCAATTACATTCTGGTCAAAGGGATAAAATTCGGCGGACTCGATACGTTGCCCGGTATGTAGAGTAACGACGAAGTCCGTCTTCGTTTGCGTGACGTTTACGAAGGCACCAGCAGGCAGCGTGCGCGGCAGGTGACGCTCTGCGCTGAGAAACAGCGGTTCCGTCGCTGGGTTCGGTACCCCAGGCTCCGCAGTGACCGCAACACTATCTTCAATTTCCGCTTTGCCGGGAATGCATACGTTGCTGCATACGAGGAAATGCAGATGGCCGCGTAGTATCGCATTCGAACCGGGCTTCACGCTGCTATCAGTACGCATTGGAACTGGCAGCAAGACTTCATTTTCATAGCCGAAGTCCATCAACGGACCCAGCGGCAGTCGCTGCGGCGCGGGAAACTGAATATCTCCTGCCGTGATGCCTGCAGGAAGCTGCCAGTCTACACGCGGCGGCTCGCCCGCGTCTCCAGCATTCAGCCAGTAGATGTGCCAGCCCTTGTCTAAAACAAAATGCAGTCCGGCGAGAAAGTCGCGATTGGCCGCGATGGAAGTGGGTTCCGTTACCAGCTCGACGGTCAGGTGCGTGGCCCTTACCGGTTGGGCAAAAGAGGGCGTGCAGATTAACAAGAGAAACAGAGCTGCGGAGATAAGGTTCAGGATGCTGCGAGCATTGCGCGGCGTGTGCATAACTCTTCCCTGCTCTCTACCTTTGTCCTGCGTCAGCGAGTGACTCGATCTGCCTGCCATCGTAAATGTTCTTTGTAAAGGCACAAGTCCGCAACAACGCGAATGCCGCTGGCTTCCGCATGGGCGATTGCCGCAGAATGAACGATACCTTCCTGTAGCCACAGATATTTCACTCCAATCGCGATGGTATCCTCGACGATTTCCGGAACAAATTCCGGCGCGCGAAATACATTCACCAAGTCAACAGGAAATGGAATTTCTCGTAGAGATGGATAGCACGGCTCACCCAAAACTTCTCTCAGCACAGGATTGACCGGAACGATCCTATAGCCGCTTCTTTGCATCTGCGCAGAGACACCATAGCTGGCGCGGTCCGGCTTATTGGATATCCCCACCACAGCAATAGTTTTTACATTTTCAAGGATTTCATCGATCAATTCTGGTTCATTCATGGTTGCTCCAAAACTGCTCTACAATAGTTGTTAGTCAAGGTCTTCCACCGGACTGGCTGGGTAATTCCCTTCGCGCCGCATCCGCAAATATCCCTTAATGAACATATCGATACCGCCGTTTAGCACGCGATCGACATCCCCGGTTTCCACTCGGGTCCGCAGGTCTTTCACCATTCGGTAGGGCTGCATAACATACGACCGAATTTGCGATCCGAAATTGATTTCCAGCTTGGCATCTTCAATTTTCTTCGAGACGGCCCTTTGCTTTTCGAGCTCGTATTCATAGAGTCGAGAGCGCAGCATCTTCATGGCCTTCTCGCGATTCTTGTGCTGCGAGCGTTCGTTCTGGCAGGAGACGACGATCCCGGTCGCCAAGTGCGTCATACGCACGGCGGAATCCGTTGTGTTGACGTGCTGGCCACCCTTGCCTCCGGAACGATAAGTATCGATCCGCAGGTCTTCCGGCTTGATCTCGATCTCAATCGAATCGTCAATTTCTGGAGATACAAAAACGCTGGCAAAAGAAGTATGGCGGCGCTTGGCGGAATCGAAGGGTGAAATTCGCACCAGCCGATGCACGCCCGTCTCGCCAGAGAGAAGCCCGTAGGCATACTCTCCGAAGATGGTGAACGTCGCGGACTTGATGCCAGCCTCTTCTCCGTCCTGATAGTCATTGATCTCGGTCTTGAAGTGTTGTTGCTCGGCCCAGCGCAGATACATGCGCATCAGCATCTCGGCCCAGTCCTGCGACTCCGTGCCACCGGCCCCGGGATGCACTGTAACGATGGCGTTCAGCGGATCGGTCTCTTCCGACAACATGGTGCGCGATTCAAGCACCTCAGAGAAATTCCGCAGGCCTTCAATCTCGCGCAGCAAGTCGGGCTCTACCTGTTCACCTTCTCGCGCAAGCTCGAAATATGCGGCAATGTCTTCTCTTCGACGACGAAGTTCCGCATCGTCCGCCAACAAGGATTCCAGCCGCTTGCGCTCACGCATCAAGGGTTGGGAAACGGCAGGGTTCGACCAAATGGCTGGATTGGCTACTTTTTCTTCAATGGAAGCAAGTTCTCTGCGCAGGCGTTCCGCGTCAAAGATACTCCTGCAGATCGCGCACTTTTTGCTCTATCGGTGTGTAGGCAAACTCTAAGTCATTGAGCATTGGCAAATCAGTCTTGGAATAGGATTTTCAAGCTGCTCGATGGTGGTTCTGAAAGGCGCCATCGACAGCAAGAACTATTGCGATTATGGCACAGAGCCAGGCAAAAAGATCGCCATGACGCGTGTAGAAGGTCTCGGACGAGACATAGTTGAATCCGACAAACAAGGAAGTCCGCACATGGCGCGGCGCGCTTTGGAGCACGCGACCGTAGGGATCGATCACCGCTGTAATGCCGCTGTTGGTATCGCGCAGCAGCCAACGATCATTCTCGATGGCCCGCATTCTGGCCATATTCAAATGTTGCCAGGGCGCGCTGGTATCGCCATACCAGCCATCGTCGGAAATATTTACAAGCACGTCAGCGCCGAGCAGGACGAACTGTCGCACCTCGTCGGCGAAGATCGACTCATAGCAAATAAACGGGCCATAGCGGTGGCCGCCTTCAGCAAATACCGTACGTAGTTTGCCGTGGGTCATCTGGCCGACCTCTCTGGTCAGTGACCCGGCAAACGACAGGAGTTGTTGAAATGGCACATATTCTCCGAAGGGGACCAAATGCATTTTGTCGTAGCGTCCGACAAAAGTACCATCTGGGGTGATGAATGCCGCCGAGTTATATACGGAATTTCCCGACTGTACTGTGTCGTGCACAACAGCTATATCGCCGACGATCATGGGAGCATGGGCATCTTCCGCCAGTGCAGAGATCCAATGACGAAAGCGGGGATCGTTGTCTTCAAACGGCGCAGGCGACTCTGGCCAGAGAATCAATTGAATTGCGGATTGAGGCGGCTGGCATGCAGGATGGACCAACAGAGTGTCTGGAGTGGGAAGCCCTGCAAAATAAGGGTTGCAGACATTCTCGCTCAATGTAGCAAAGCGCTGCATCTGAATATCGAAGAACTCCTGCGACCAATTATTTCCGCTGCCCACGTCCAAATTAGGCTGTAGCAGCATCGCAGTGGCATCGGTTGGATCATGGGGCGCGGGCCAGGTAAAACCCTTGTAAGCTCCGGCCACAAGCACTACCGCAACCGATACAGGGACCAGCCGAGCCTTCCAGCTTCTCAAAAGGAAAAAACATGCAAAGGCACAGTTCACTGCAACGATGACAAACGATATTCCGTAGTTCCCGGTCCACGGAGCAAGCCTTGTCAGCAGCAGATTATCGATTTGCGAATAACCCAGTTGGTCCCATGGAAAGCTGGTAATACGCGCGCATGCCAGCTCCATCGCGACCCAAAGAAATGGGGTAAGCAGCAGGGTACAAGCTGTGTTCCCTGTCGCGCGTTGGGTAAGGCTGACGAGCAGCGCAAAGAGCGCGAAGTAGAGGCCAAGGAAAAGGCAAAACAGAAAAAGCATGATGTCCGCAACAAACGGAGAAAGGTTCCCGTAAAGCTGCATGGTGGACTGTATCCAATAACACGTTCCGCCGTACCAAAGTATCCCGCAAAAGTATCCGAGAAGCGTATTGTGCGCTACACGCGCCACGTCGAAGCCGTTCCTGCGAACAAGCAACGCAATCAGCAGCGGAACCAGCGCAACCCAAGCTAATTCCGCGCGCCAGTGCGGAAGCGGGCCAGCCACGGGGAATGGCAGCACCAGCAAAATCGCGCTCTCAGCCGCCAGCAACCAACTCAACTTCGATCCTGCGCGCATCGGGTGAAGTCTAACACTCGATGCGACGAATGCAAGCGCATATGTCAAATTTATCTATCGGGTCATGCACAACGCTGGCAGTCCGCGGTACACTTTGGAAATGCATGCGCTTTTGAAACTAATCGATCATGTGTTGGTAACAATGTTCCTGGTGGGTGGAGTCGGTTCCGCTGTCGTTATTGTCATTAGCTTTGCTGAAGACATGCACGAACTCTTCAGCAAGAATGAGTAAACGGACTTGCGGACATTTTTACCTTACACACGCTTCCTATCTGCAATTGACTGAATACCCATACGCACCTACACTCATGCAGGTAGGCTTGCCCAGATAGAACCGCGCAACACTTCATGTCAAGCCGAAAGTGCGTTCTAAAGTACCCCACAAGTCATGCCTGAACAGACCGTTTCCGCTCCGCCGCCCAATCGAGTACGCCTGGTCGTCGCATCCACCGTGATGCTGACATTTATCTCCTTCTGGAGCGCGGCTGCTGTCGTGCTGAATGACCTGGCATCATCCGCATTTTATGCCGTAGGAATTGCAGAACAGGATTTTGGCAAATCTGCCCCGTGGATCGTCCTCGCCGTGATGCTGTTTTCCTTCGCCGTGCGGGCCATCTACGTGGAAAGCTGCTCAATGTTCACACGCGGGGGAGTCTACCGCATTGTGAAGGAAGGCCTGGGCGGCACGTTCGCCAAGGTCAGTGTCTCCGCGCTGATGTTCGACTATATCCTGACAGGACCCGTATCGGGCGTCTCTGCGGGACAGTACATAGTTGGACTGCTCAATGAACTCTTGCAAATCTGTGCGCGGCACCAGCTTCTGGCAAGCTGGTTTATGACGGACCAAATCCATGCCGTGCAGTTTCCGGTAAATAGTACCTCAGCATTTTTCGCCATTATGGTGACGGTGTATTACTGGTGGTTAAACGTCAAAGGAATCGAAGCATCCAGTAATAAAGCTGTCGATGTCATGAAGATCACAACCGTCATGGTGCTCATCATGATGGCCTGGGGTATATTTTCGGTTTTTTATAAAGGGGCACATCTCCCCCCAGCGCCGATACCTTCCAACTTCACCTTTACTACAGACTCTTTCGGCTTCCTGAAACATACAGGCCTACTCAAGACATTTGGATTGTTTGGCATATTGATGGCCTTCGGCCATACCGTCCTTGCCATGAGTGGCGAGGAAACACTGGCCCAGGTAAATCGAGAAATTCAACATCCCAAATTGAAAAATCTCAAACGCGCGGCAATTGTTATCGCTCTCTACAGTCTGATCTTTACCGGTGGAGCTTCTCTGCTGGCAGTCATGCTGATCCCCGATAATGTCCGCGTCTCTGTATATGGCAATAACCTGATCGCCGGTATCGCTATGTACATGGTAGGTCCACTGGCCCTGCGTGTAACATTCCGAATATTTGTTGTTGTAGTCGGCTTTCTGATTCTGGCCGGAGGCATCAATACCTCCATCATCGGCTCTACCGGCGTGCTGATGCGCGTCGCGGAAGATGGTGTTCTGCACGACTGGTTTCGCAAACCGCAAAAGAGATTCGGCACCCCGTCACGCATCATCAACCTCGTTACCGGACTACAGATAGCTACCATCATCCTAAGCCGGGGCAACATTATCACCATCGGTGAAGCCTATGCGTTCGGCGTAATTTGGAGTTTCACCTTCAATGGCCTGGCCATGCTGGTGCTCCGCTACCGATACCATGGCGAGCGCGGATGGAAGGTCCCAATCAATCTGCGTATAGGTAAAACAGAACTTCCTATAGGACTTTTCTCAGTATTTCTGGTTCTATTGAGTACCGCAATTGTCAACCTGCTTACGAAAGAAGTGGCGACCATCAGCGGTGTTATTTTCGCCGCTACCTTCTATGTCATTTTTACCTTGTCGGAAAAGGACAACGTTCGCCGACATGCTGCAACTGCGCGGGAGATGAAAGAACATTTTCAGCTCGAAAATGACGACACCATCAGTCGCGAGAGTCTGCGTATTCGTCCTGGCTGCATCGTTGTTACCATGCGCGATCCGAGATCGGTCAGCGCCCTTCGATGGGCGCTCAAACACAGTTCAGAAGAAACACAGGATGTCGTTGTGCTGACCGCCCGCGTCATGGGTGCCGGTGGCCCGGAATACATCGATGCCTCGCAGCAGGCCTTTACGGAGCATGAACAGACGGTGTTCACGCAAGCCGTAGCGGTGGCGGAAAATTTTGGACGCCATATTTCATTGTTGATGGTCCCAGCCGGAGACCCGTTTGCGGCGCTGGTTCAAACTGCCAACTCCCTGGAAGCAGCCACTGTCGTCGGCGGCCTGTCCACAAGAATGACAGCGGAAGACCAGGCCTTCCACGCCGGGCAGGCATGGGAAGCATTGCCGGAACCAAAGCGGCAATTTACGTTTTATGTCGTTCTGCAAGATGGCACGGCGAAGTCATTCCATATCGGCCCTCACGCTCCAGCTTTGCAGCCGCAGGACATAGAGTTAGTGCATCAGCTATGGTTGAGCTTCCGGCGCGATCCTTCCATGCAGGAGCTGCACCATAGCGACATTGTGACTTATGCTCTGGACAGCCTGGCTTGGGCATATAAAAACAACAAGCAGGATGTTCTTCGGGGCCTATTACAGTCCGTACATGGCAGTCATCCTGTTGTTCTGAACCGCCTTGAAAGTGTAGAGGACGGTAGTCAACCGGTCCTGCCTCCATCTGTAGAAACACCAGGATCCGACACCCACACAGAACCTTAATCGCTCGTCATCGAGATAGGAGGCGCTAGCTTCCTAATAACCTGATGGATGAATAATTTGCAGAGCGCTCCATAGTTTCTGTATTGTTGTAGAGTAAGTATATTTCCGCGATATAACTAAGCTGGTTGCATAAATGCAATTTTGAGGTGGAGGATTTTCCCTCGGGGGCTAAAGCCCTATGGGGCTTTTACGGCACGGCTAAAGCCGCGCCCCTTCAAGAAGATATTTATACAACAGTTCCAAGCTGAATTGTAGAAGTATACAGATCAAATGCTCGAGAAAGAATATCGGAGGAATTGTGGATTTTAATCATGTAATACAAGAAATTGATGCAGAAATTGTCAGGCTTCAGGAAGCTCGTAGAGTCCTGACTGGTGGAGGATCGAAACGCGGTCAGGGCCGTCCCAAGGTAGCCGCGGCGACACATAAAGGCGCTTCTCCCGCCGCAGAGTCTACTCCTAAGCGGAAGAAGCGTCGCTTATCCGCGGAAGGCCGGAAGCGTATTGCAGATGCAATGCGGAAGCGGTGGGCGGAACGCAAGAAGCAGCAGGGATCCAAACCACAAGCAGCAAAATAGTCTTGTGGTTCTCTTTCAATAAAAGGGCGGTAAACCGCCCTTTTATCCCCTCTGTAACCAATTGAATTTCCCTACTGTAATCTTTCTCCTGGTTCAATAGATAAAACCTCAATTTGCGTTCCTTCCAGATGCTTGCGCAATTCTGCTGGTGTCCCTGTCAATGCTGGGAATGTTCCGTAATGGATAGGAACTACTTTTTTGCAACCAACGAAATTCGCAGCCATGGCCGCAGCGCGAGGCCCCATCGTATAGTGATCTCCGATCGGCAGGCAGGCAATGTCAGGCGCATATAGCTCGCGAACAAGTTTCATGTCGCTGAAAAGCGCTGTGTCGCCGGCATGATAGATGGCTGGCTCCCCGTCTACACGTAAAACATATCCTGCTGGCTCCCCCGCGTAGATCGAAGTACCGTTCTCTTCAATACTGGAAGAATGCTTGGCTTCCACCATGGAAATATTTACATCGTGAAAACGAAACGTACCGCCAAGATTCATTCCTACTGTCTTCTTCACACCCTTGGAAGATAGCCAGCCGACCAATTCATAAATCCCTACAAATGTGGGATGGTATCTTTTCTCAACAGAAAGC
This sequence comes from Acidobacteriota bacterium, assembly GCA_021790655.1. GTDB lineage: Bacteria > Acidobacteriota > Terriglobia > Terriglobales > Acidobacteriaceae > JAKAAZ01. The sequence goes on from JAJYGR010000072.1 coordinate 8,587, forward strand.
GCGTCTCCGATATGGTCGCCATGCCCATGCGTACATAGGACAAGATCTACCTTTTCCGGAGCCTTCCAGTCCTTCGGGCAAGCAGGGTTAGACTCTATCCAGGGATCGATCAGTATCGAGGTCCCACGAGCTGTCTGTACATGAAAGCTGGCATGTCCCAACCACTGTAGTGTCATTCCATGAAAGTGCGGCATCGCATTCTCCTTTACATTATGATTTTCGCAAAAAATACTTTCTAATAAGATGCAGTGAGCTACGTGGCTTGCTTCGCGCAGATTAAAAGTGTATCCAGAGAGCGGACCTATTCCTTCGAATCGTAAAGCATCATCAACATATCCCGCAGGGCCCAGTTACTGGACGCGCTTGCATAATCCCGGCCTGTTACGCCTCAGTACACATGAATTCTTACAGGAAAACTCACGCGCCTTCGGGGACATTGTGCACTATAAGGCATTCGGTCGCCATGTTTTCCAGTTCAATCATCCGGAGATGGTGCAGGAGATACTGAAACGCGACGCAGCCATGCAACATCGGGGCATTGTGATGCAGCGGGCAAAGTTTGTGCTGGGTGAAGGACTATTGACCAGCGAAGAACCGTTGCACATGCGTCAGCGCAGGCTGGTGCAGCCATCGTTTCATCGTGGGCGGATCGCTGCGTATGGCCACACCATGTTGCAGTTCGCCCGCGCGATGACTGGTGCGTGGAAAAGCGGGGCAGCGCTCGACATGCATCGAGCCATGCTGCAACTGACCCTGCGCATAACAGGTAAGTGTCTTTTCGACACGGATGTCGCGTCGGAGGTGCAAACGATCTCCGACTCCGTGACTGCATTTATGGGATTTCTTCCTCTTGCCTTTCTGCCGTTTCCTCAACTCGTTCTGAAAATGCCCTTCGGATTTACACAGCGCATTCGAAAATCGCAAAAGAAACTCGACGCAATGATTTATTCCATGATTGCTGAACGAAGGCACTCCGGGCAGGACCATGGCGACCTGCTTTCGATGCTGCTTGCGAGCCAGGATATCGAAGGCGGAACTGGCGCCATGAACGACCGGCAGATTCGCGATGAGTGCCTGACACTTTTATTAGCGGGACATGAAACCACTGCCAACGGTCTGAGCTTTATTTTCTTCTTGATGGCGCAGCATCCTGAGATTCAGGAACGCGTCTTTGAGGAAGCAGCGCAGGTATTCGCGGCTGTACCCGCCAACGCAACCGAAACATATGAGCGGCTGCGCTATACTCAGCGCGTAGTTTCTGAGGCCCTGCGTCTTTACCCTCCGGTGTGGGTCGTCGCGCGCGCCGTGGCCGTTCCCTATGAATATCGTGGACTTGCCATACCAGCAGGCTCGCTTCTTTTGGTCCCTCAGATTGCCATCCACCGCGATCCGCGTTTTTATCCGGATCCGTTGCGTTTCGATCCTGATCGCTTTTTACCGGAGATCAGCGCGAAACGCCCGCGGTACGCGTACTTCCCTTTCGGAGCAGGTTCTCGCGTTTGCATAGGGGAGAACTTCGCCTGGATGGAGGCCGTCCTGGTACTCGCCGATGTGGTCCGCAAATGGCGGCTGACATTCCCTGCTGGGGCCTCGAAGGAGTTGGCACTCTCCGCGCAAATTTCTTTGCGTCCACGCGACGGTGTCCCGCTGATCGTCACCCGACGGGCCTGAGCCGCACGGCTTATGGGCTGCTGACGACGACCTCTCGCGTATTGTCTTTCGCCAACAGAAAGCGGGAAGAACCGATGGGCTGAAATAACCCTTCAATCTGACGGTTTTGGTAGTTGCGAAGCACCGGATGGCTGGGTCCTTTCTGCGTTTGAATCGTGTCTCCATCCTGCACATGGTAGCGGCAAAATACGGTCTCCGGCCCCGACATGCGAGAGTGGAAAAATGCAAGAATCTGTCCATGCTCCGACAAAACAGATGCCACTTTGCCAAGAATGGCTTCCGCCAACGGGCCGGGAACGTAATCCAGCGTGTCCCACAAGAGTATGACGTCGAATTTGCGGTCGCCAAAGTCCATGTGTTTTGCCAGAAAGCCCTCGGCATCATATCCCTGGGCCTCATCGGCTGATTTAGGGAGCATCCATTCTGGCTTCACCGCCTCATCGACTAGGTCCGCCATGTAAACGCTGTGTCCGAGGCTGGTCAAAAAGTTAATATTGTTGGGAGATGTAGGACCGATGTCCAGTACCCAAAGTCCGGACTCTGCTTTCAGCCTTACCAGCATTTTCATCCATCCGCTGGAATGGCGCGGAACACGGGCAGAGGAGTTGGAATCCCACTTCGCGGTCTGATTTTTCTGTGCTTCGTTACGCTGAAACAGGGGGCTCATCGTTGTCCTCAATGTCCGAAATCCACAGTGTCCGTTCTACCATGCTAGACGAATTCCAGCTATCAACGCCGGACTTTTCCAGCAAAGGTAACTCTTTGCCAGCCTTTCTTTGTCGAGCTAAGCCTTCGCCGTCTTCCTCTATCCATCGTAAACTGTCAACGTGAAACGTATGTACCTCGCCATCTCTTCGAGGCAGAAAATCACGCTTCATTTTCCAGGACAGAGCTTCCATAGCAGCCGCTTCCGTTCGTGGACGGGCGAGGAAAACGGTCGGCATGATCTCCGTCGGTCTAGATTTTTCATGCACTCGCTGGTTCTTGGCATCTGCTGGATTTTGTATCCAGGACAAAGCCTCGCTACGTCTCGGAAAGACCTGCCATCTTTAGGTCCGGAAAATACATCCTGGCAACTGGCGCAATCGGACCCTGTGGGCCTGATGAGGAATTCTTCGCAAAATGAATTGGCAAGCACCTACAGGAACCATGAACTGTTGCGCTATCAAGTTACTAAGGTCACGGAGAGAACAAACACTACAAAAGAGATCGTGCAGACACTCGACGGCGGTGTTGCGCGATTGTTCCTGATCGACGGCCACGCCTTGACGCGCGATCAACAGAATGCGGAGATCCAACGACTGCGAATGCTGGCGGCAGATCCGGCCATTCAGGCGCATCGCCGCCGTCATGAGGACCGTGACGCGTCCAGAATCGGCGAAATCATGCGACTGCTGCCAGATGCGTTTATCTATCAATATGCCGGTCCTGTGCAGACGAGCCAGGGAGTGGCGATCCGAATGACATTTACGCCAAATCCAAAATTTTCGCCGCCGGATTTAGAAGCGCGTATTTTGACGGCGATCCGCGGCGAGGTCTGGATTGACCCCACAGAACAACGCGTGATTCACATCCAGGGCCAGCTCTTTCATGCTGTCGATTTCGGGTGGGGCCTGTTAGGAGTTTTGCATCCAGGGGGCAGTATATTGATCGATCAGACAAAGACGAGCTCTGCCGGTTGGCAGTTGGCCCATCTAAAACTGGACTTGCAAGGGAAAGCCTTCCTGGTGAAATCTCTGCATGTTGTAGCCGACGAAACTGCAACGGATTATCATACGGTGCCTGCTGACTGGCATTACAGAGATGCCGTCGAATGGCTCTTGCAATGGCAGCCTGCGTTGAAGTCGTATACAAACTGAAAAGTGAATCCTATGCGCGAGCTTTCAGAGGGGTGGTCGGGTGGCCATGCGCAAGATTGCGCGCATGAAAACGTTCGCTGCGGACTGTCAGCTTTTCCACTCGATCCAGCTTGACTTCAAAACCCCGTCCGGGAACTTGCGGAATCTTGATCTCGCCCTTTGGCGAAACTTCTACAGCAGGCTCGATAATGTCCTCTGTCCAATATCGACTGGAGGCCGAGACGTCTCCCGGAAGAATAAAGTTTTCGAGCGAGGAAAGAGCGATGTTGTGTGCGCGGCCAATGCCGGTCTCCAGCATACCGCCGCACCATACAGGGACCCCACGCTCTGCCGTGACGTTGTGTACACGAATCGCTTCACTGAATCCACCAACTCGACCCAGCTTGATGTTGATGACGCGGCAGGATTCCATTTCGATGGCCGCCAGTGCGTCCCGTCGATTGCGAATGGATTCATCCAGGCAAATCGAGGTTTCCAACTGGCGTTGTAACAACGAATGGAAATAAAAGTCATCGTGCCATAGCGGCTGCTCAATCATCAATAGCCGAAAAGCATCGAAGGAACGGAGATGCTCCTGGTCTTTGAGTCGATAGGATGCATTTGCGTCGCAACTCAACAAAATATTGGGCCAGCGGTTGCGTACCGCTTCAAAGAGTTCGACATCGCAGTCCGGCTTGCATTTCAGCTTAATGCGTTGATAGCCAGATGCCAGTTCCATCTCGACGACATCCAGGAGCTGCCCCACTGATGGCTGGATACCGATGGATACACCACACACGATCTTGTCTCTTATGCCCCCCAGCAACTCCGCCAAAGGCATTTCCGCCTGCTGACTCTCAACATCCCAAACGGCATTTTCCAGCGCGGCCTTTGCCATGCGGTTCCCTCGGACATGACTCATGGCCTTGGGACAGGAGCCAGGAGAACTTATTTCCGCGTGCAGCAACGCCGGAATCAATTCATTGGCAAGCATCAGCCAGGCTGTGTCCGTAGACTCCTCGCTGAAACTTGCGTGCTCACCCGCCGTGCATTCCCCCCAACCCGTTATGCCCTCCGACTGCACTTCCACCAGCAGGATGCGGCGGTCGGTGGTGCGGCCAAAACTGGTTTCAAATGGGCGGACCAGCGGCATGCGGATTTCACGGAGAACTACGCTGTCGATCTTCACGGAAAAATCCCTCCTGCAATTTTGGCTGCAAAGTTATCGTAATTCTGCAAAGCTGCCTACCTGCCGGGCTTCATCTAACTGTCACTCAGCGACCCCAGCAGATAACGCGCGTCTTGATCGGGGAGAGATTGAAACCGCAAAACTG
>JAJYGR010000339.1 GCA_021790655.1 Acidobacteriota bacterium
GCCCTTGCACAATCCTTCAACTATCCTTCACAATCATTCACCTATTCTGCGCAATCCTTCAACAATTTTGGCTGCTACCGCTACCCCAACCGCCCGTCTGCGCTCCAAAAAGCTCCCCCTTTGCCTTTTCTTGACTCTCTCTCGGACAATACCGCCTTCCAGCCTCGTAATTGGAGCGGAACCGGCTAAAGGGTACTGCCGGAAATGAGATCAACGCCATCCTGGCAGCCGCCGCGATGAACTTCCAGAAGCTGCTCAGAGCTTTTTGGCGCATTTTTCTGTTCTGCTTGATCCACGTATGGAACGAGATGCTCACCTTCAATCTGCTTGAGAATCACTTTTTCAGGATCGACTACACTAACCATCAATCCGCGAATTCTCCCTAACGCACTGAATCTCCGCCCCAGGCCAGTTGCAGGCCAGAGCGAAAATTGAAAGGCAAGGATGGATAACCAAATTGCTCCTGATAATGCTGGCTCAACAAATTGTCCATGACGGTGTAGGCGGCAATATGCCGGTTAATGCGGTAGTTGGCCGTGAATCGAACATCCTGATAGGCCGGCACAAGGTTCCGATTGGGCAACAACAACGTAGTCCCGCCGTTGGCATCCGTCAGGAACGTGCTGCTGTCGCGGCGTCCGACGAACGTGCCGGCCATCTGCGCATACCAGCGTAGCCGTGCATACGTCACCACAGTAAAGCCGGAATGTGGCGCTCGCAGAAAAGGCCGCTGCCCGACCAGCGGAGAATAGGCGCCAATCGGGGTATTGGGATACGCGGGATTGTACGATGGCGCGGAGTTGTCACTCGAAAAAGACCGCTGCACGTTCGCGTTCAGCAGGGTGTAGCCACCGCGCACAAACAGCCGGTTGGTCACGCGATAATCGGCGCTGGTTTCCAGCCCCTGCGCGCTGAAGTTCAGCGAGTTGATGTACGCGCCGAAGGAAGTGTTGGCAATCACCTGCTCGACCGGGGTCGGAACTCCCAACTGCAAAAGCGCAGGAGCATCCACAAACTCAATCTGATTGGAAAATTGATTGCGATAATATCCAGCGTGCAGCAGTGCGCGGGTGCCTATCATGTGCTGGTCGATCCCAGCTTCATACGTGCGGGCCAGTTGCGCGCCGACTGGTGTGATCTTGTTCTGCGCAATCAACTGCTGGCCATTTGGCAGGCCGCCAAGCACGTTGTAGATGGAGCCACGCTGCTCGGCAATCGTCGGCTCCAGAATGCCCTGGGAATAGTTGAATCGCATTTTGGTTCCAGTCAAAAAGCCCTCTGCTGTCGGACGCGTCAGGTAATACGCCGCTGTCGCGTGCGGCGCAGGCTGAAAACCGAAAACAGAATAATTAGGCAGATCGGCACCCGCGCTGTAATAGAAACGATTGCTGAAGTTGCCGGAGGTCTGCACAATGTAGTCGAAGTTGCCACGGGTCGCCGACTGTGGAAAGTAATCGTACGCTGTATAGCCGCGCTCGGACTCATAACGAAATGCGCCGAAGATTACCAGTTGAGGACTGATCTTGTAATTCGTTTGTCCATAGAAGAAGTCGCGATTGGTCAGTATTCCGTCCGTTCCCGGATAGCTCTGGTTCTGGCAGGAATAAAAAGCCTGCCCGCTTGCGCTGGTTCCGTTCGCCCCGCGAATCGTTACCGGCAGGCCAAGATATTCCGCCGCGCCAGGATTGCCTGCGTTGTCATAGCAGTTGAAATTGTTCGGATTATTCACCAGCACACCCACCGGCCCGGGGTCTGTGTTTAGAGTGCGCAATCGCACCAGCCCGTACTGCGCCATCAGATCGACTTTGGCGCTTTGCTGATCGTTGATCACGGCGCTGCCGTATAGATCATGCTCTTTCAAATACTGCACGTCGGGAATGCCATAGAACAGGATCGCGTTTGGCTCGCCGGTCGCAGCGGCAGTCCGGTGTAACGTGGCCCGCAGTTGCGTGTGAGGATTGATGGCATAGCCCAGGTTGGCCACGGAGCTTGCATTGTGAAACGTGCTGTTGGGATAGCTGTTCGACGTGTCGATCCTCGCAAAGTCACCGAAATAATCCAGCGCTTTGTGCGTCCCACCCAGCGAAGCCTCCTGATGGTAGGTGCCAAAATTGCCGCCATCGATTGCATACTGTAGCAACGGCTTTGCCGTGGTGCCGCGCGTCGTGGTCAGGGCAACGACGCCCGCAGATGCATCCGCTCCATACAGAGCGCTGTCAGGTCCACGGTAGATTTCTTCCCGGCTGATTCCATTCGAAGCGAGGTAGGCAAGATTCACCGCGCCGCCAATATCGTTGATTGGAACTCCATCCAGCAGGACCGCAGCCGCGTTGGAGTTTCCACCCATCTCAAATAAAGATGTTGCGGCCCCACGCTGGCCTGTACTGACTAGCTGCAACCCGGTGACAAGTCGCAACGTGTCCTGGATTTCTGTGGTATGCGGATACAGCGACTGGTCGATAACGGTGGTGGAAGCACCCGTCTGCTCCTGCGGCGTGGAAAGTCCGTTCGCCGTCACCGTGACATGCTGCTCCAATTGGCCGAACTGCATCGCCACGTTGACAAACGCGGGGTGCGACGAGGACATATAAATCTCTTTGCTGGAAGTTACGTCGAAGCCGGTCGCAACGACACGCACAATGAACCGTCCCGACTTCGTAGTGGAAAGGACATAATGTCCGCGTCCGTCAGTGAAAGTGCGTACCCCCAGGATGATGCCATTCAACGTGACCAGATTCACCTGGGCGTTATAGACCGGCGCGCCCAGCGGGTCGGTCACAGTTCCTTGCACTGTCGGTGGCGCACCCTTCACAGGGGAAACGGCCTCGGCAGCCAGCGTTGGTGCGGCCTGTAGAACAAGCAAGAGCGCCAGCGCTGCCAACGGCCCTCTCGATCGAAAGAATGCGGAAATTGATTTCGTAAATGCCATGATGCAATCCCCTCGGATGGTTTGGTTGCATGAAGCCGGTCTCCTGACTTGCGTTCTTCAAGCTCGGGCGACCTTCCCAGACCAACTTCGTCCAGTGGCTGCCCGCCGCGGCGGGCCTTGCCCTGCTCTCACGCTTACAGTTACGGGGTAGTGGCGGAATTGCACCGCGCTTCCCGAACACTTCATGGATGGTTAAAAAACCATTACACCTGCCGCCAACAGCATGCATGCAGACGCCGGAAGTTCCGTATCCCTCGTACCGAGGAAATACGCAACCTTAAGAAAAACATATAGAAACGGGAATGCGAACTTCCGCCGCAACACGCAGCTTTGCACGCGCCCCTTCGGTCCTCCCATCGCGACCGAAAGACAAGCTTAGAAGTGACCCTGGCCGGTCTCCTGACTCACGCGTCTACGAGCTGAGGCACGCCTTCCCAGACGGTTGCGTCCAGTGGCTGCCCGCCGCGGCGGGCCCTGCCTAGCTCTCCGCGCTTACAGTTACGGGGTAGTGGCGGAATTGCACCGCGCTTCCCGAACACCAAGGGCTACTAAAAGATATATCGAGATCAAATCCCGGCGTCAACTATTTGTGGAGACGAAAAACAGCCAGCGGCCACGGTAGATTTGCGACCGGCCAGGACTTCCGCTTTATTTCTTTACGTGATGCGCAATGATCTGCTCTTTTATTTTTTCATACACACTGCGGGGCAGAATCCCCTTCGTCACCAGTTGGTTCTTCGTCCGATATGGACGCCCGGCAATGATCTTTTTCGCATACACGTCTCCGATGCCAGGGATGGCCTTCAACTGGTCTTCCGACGCTGTATTGATATCGAGTTTGGACATCTGAGAATGCATGGCTGACATGGCGCCCATCTGTGCGGCAGTCGAGCCTGAAGATACTGCCCAGGTTCCCGGAACGACGGCAAGCGCAAGCGCGAGGCCCGCGCTGCAAAGCAGCCAATGTAGCCGATTTCGAAGTTTCATCACATTACTCCTTTTGATTAAATCCAAATTGCAATTCTGCCAAAAAGGTATTCAACTCTGTGTACCCGAGTCAATAGACTTCGTACCTTGATGGAACAACATTTGCCATCTTGCATCCCGCATGACCCATACCGAGCTGCGTAAGGATGTGCGGGATGGGCCAGATGCCAGGCCGCCTCGGGCCGCGCGATACGTTACAAGAAATACATCATGTGCCACGGCTTTCGCATGAAAGTTGTTCAATGCAATACGTTCCGTAGATTCGTTCGACATTGCGACAAGAATATCTTCTTTGCTGAATATACGTCCCGAGCTGCCGAACTCGCGGAAATCGTCGGCCAGCAGGCTGGAAATTCTTTCACGATCTTTTCTGACAGCAGGGTTTAGCAGTTGTTCTTCCAGTTCACGCAAGGTTGCCGCTATATCCTTCATCTTGTTCTCCTCACTCCGCCGCTTCGATCATTCATAAAATATTGACGATGCTTGACATGACGCAATCTTCTTCTTATTCTCAAGTCATGCCGATTAGCCCGCTCCATCGCCATCATCACCACCATCATTCCCACGTGGCGAACGTGTCAGCGGAGCATTCTGAGCGGCTTTCTTAAAGATCCAACAAGTTCAGAGATTTTATAAGCCCGCCGATGCGAACCGCATCCACGGGCTTTTCGTTTTGCACCATCTAACCAGAAACATGCATAAGGAAGATTTACCATGACCAAGGACACACTCACCCACCCCGTCATCGACTTCTCCAAACTTGACGGACTCGTTCCCGGCATCGTGCAGGATTCTGGCACAGGAGATGTCCTAATGGTTGGCTTTCTCAATGAAGAAAGCTATCGAAAAAGCCTCGATTCCGGCTTCGTCACGTTCTGGAGTCGCACCCGCAAAAAGCTATGGATGAAGGGTGAAACCAGCGGCAATCGCCTTCGTATTACAGAAGCTTCCACCGATTGCGACAATGACACATTGTTGTTTCGTGTCGTCGTAGAAGGCGACGGAGTGGTGTGCCACGAGGGCACGGTCAGTTGCTTCACCAAACCTCTATCCATCCGCAAAGCAGACACCCCTCAACCGGAAAGCGAGACGAAAGCATGAGCCATAAACTTCGACTTGGAATCCCCAAAGGCAGCTTGCAGGACGCAACCATTGCACTGTTTGAACACGCGGGTTGGCGCATCTTCGCCAACGGCCGCTCCTACTTCCCTGGCATCGACGATCCGGAAATCGAATGCATGTTGATTCGCGCGCAGGAGATGGCCCGCTATGTGAACCACGGTGCGCTCGATGCCGGACTCACCGGTAACGACTGGGTCACGGAGAGCGGCCTGACTGTCGAAACCATCGCCAGCCTGACCTACTCCAAGCAGAGCCGCCAGAAGGTACGATGGGTGCTCGCCGTGCCGGAAGATTCGACCTACCAGCGCGCCGAAGACCTCGCCAACAAGATCATCGCGACAGAGTTGGTCGAAGCCACAAAAAAATATTTTGCCGGCAAGAACATCCCCGTCCAGGTTGACTTCAGTTGGGGCGCGACTGAAGTTAAGCCTCCGGTACTGGCCGACGCCATCGTCGAAGTGACTGAGACGGGAAGCTCGCTCCGTGCCAATCGCCTGCGAATTTTAGAAACTATCCTCGAAAGTGAAACGCAACTCATCGCCAACACGCAGGCCTGCCGTGACCCCTGGAAGAAGCAGAAAATTGAAAATATTGCGTTGATGCTTCAGGGAGCCATCGCTGCACAAGGCCAGGTGGGTTTAATGATGAACGTGCGCGCCGTCGATCTGGCGGCCGTCATTGCAGTGCTACCGGCGCTGAATTCACCAACCATTTCTACGCTCAACAACTCCGAATGGGTCGCCGTGAATACTATCCTGGAGGAACGCACCGTGCGCGATGTCATCCCACGCCTGAAAGCGGCCAACGCCACCGGCATCGTCGAATATCCACTAAACAAAATTGTTTTCTAAGGGAGCTACCGCGAGAACGATGAAGCTGATACGCACCTACGGAAGAAGCGCGAAAGAGGCGGAACGCCTGCTGCAACAGATCGAAGGTCGTTCCAGCGCCGCAACCGCGCAACTGGAGCCAGCCGTCAAACGCATCCTGACGGCTGTGCGAAAAAAAGGCGATGTTGCGCTACGGCAGTATGCGGAGAGGTTGGATGGCCTCGCACCAAACGTACCTCTACGAGTCAGCCGAGAAGAGATGGCGTCCGCATGGGAAAACACTCCAACCGATTTGCGCAAAGCCCTGAAGGCTGCGGCGAAAAACATTCGCCGCTTCGCGCAAGCCCAGATGCCAAAAGCATGGACGCGCAAGCTGGATGGCCTTCAACTTGGTCAGCGCTGTCTTCCAATCGAGTCTGTCGGCTGCTACGTTCCCGGGGGCCGCTATCCACTTCCTTCCACCTTGTTGATGACGACGTTACCCGCGCAGGTGGCGGGCGTTTCGCGCATCGTTGTGGTCACTCCACACCCTGCACAAGAGATCCTTGCAGCCGCTCATTTAGCTGGCGTACAGGAGTTTTATCGTGTGGGCGGCGCGCAGGCCATCGCTGCGCTTGCGTATGGGACGACGAGCGTCCCTCGTGTGGATAAAATCGTTGGCCCTGGCAATCTCTACGTCACCACCGCCAAAAAACTGGTCGCGTTCGATTGCAGTATCGATATGCTGGCCGGCCCGACAGAAATTTTAGTCGCCAGTGAAAATGGAAATTCACAGTGGATCGCTTCCGACCTTGTCGCGCAGGCTGAGCACGATCCAGAAGCTCTTTCCATTCTGGTATCCAGCAATGAGGAGTTAGCCAGAGCAACTGCAGAGGAAGTTCAATGGCAATCTGTAACCAATACAGTTGCTAAACTATCCCTGAACAGAGCTGGCTTTATTTTCATCACAAAAAACAACCAAGAAACTCAGTCCATTACCAATCGGCTGGCGGTTGAACATGTGACCATTGACTCGGAAGATGACCTTGAGTGGCTACGCCACGCTGGCTCCATCTTCATTGGCTCACATACCCCGCAAAGCATGGGCGACTATATCTCAGGGCCCAACCATGTACTGCCCACGGGACGGCTGGCGCGCACACGCGGCGGATTGAGCGTGCTTGACTTCCTTCGCATTGTGACCACACAGGCATACACATCGGACGGGCTAGCTCGCCTGGGCCCACCAGCAGCACGACTGGCGGAGGCTGAGGGTCTCGTCGGCCACGCTGCGTCTGTGCGCATCCGTATTAACAAAGGGGAAACACCAAGCACAAAAAAACGTGGAGCGACTCGATGAATCCCGCACAAATATCACAAAAATTGCGCCCGCGCGCAGCCGTCGAGAGGATGCATGAATATCATCCTCCGCTGGCTGGGCGCGATGGCTTGCGGCTGGACTTCAACGAGAACACGCTGGCTCCTTCGCCCCGCGTACAGGCCGTACTGCAACGCATTGCCGCAGAGAGCCTGACAAAATATCCTGAACGCGAGCACGTCGAGCGCATTGCAGCCAAACATTTTGGACTCGCGTCTGAAGCCGTGCTTCTGACCAACGGCGTCGATGAAGCCATCCATCTTATTTGTGAAACTTATCTCGAACCAGATGACGAGGTCATCATTGTCGCGCCGACGTTTTCCATGTATGCGCTATACGCAGAAGTTACAGGCGCAACCGTCCGCACCATCCAGGCCGATGACACGCTGCAATTTCCGTACCAGCGGGTGCGCGAAGCCATCCATTCCGGCACCAGACTCATCATGCTCGCATCGCCCAACAACCCGACCGGGTCGGTCATCGATTCCGACGTGTTACTGGATCTCACTGCGGCAGCACCACAAGCTGCGTTGCTTGTCGATGAGGCCTATTATCATTTTCATGGCGAGTCGGTCTTAAATAAAACCAGTACAGTTACAAATCTTTTTGTCGCCCGGACTTTTTCAAAGGCCTATGGTCTTGCTGGACTTCGGATCGGACTTCTGGCCGGCCACCCGGAGGCGATGCGCTTCGTACGGAAAGTCAGTTCCCCCTACAATGTAAACTCCATCGCGCTGGAATGTCTGCCGGAAGCTTTGGCCGACGAAGCCTACGTTGAATGGTATGCAGACCAGGTCCATCAGGGCCGCATAAAGGCAGAGCAGACACTCCAACAGCTCCATGTTCCGTATTGGCCGAGCCATGCGAATTTTATTCTTATGAAGATTGGTGAAAAACACTCTGCCTTCGTCAACGCCATGCGCGGCAAGGGTGTGCTGGTGCGCGACCGCAGCCAGGATCCCGGCTGCGATGGCTGCGTCCGCATCACGCTCGGAACCGTCGAACACACCAGCCGCGGACTTGCAGCTTTAGAAAACAGTTTGAAGGAGATTGCATGGCAAGCAGAAAAATAGCTCCCGGAAGTGTGGCTCGGCGAAGCGCAACACTCAAGCGGCATACTACGGAAACGCAGATCGGCCTGCACCTAACCATCGAAGGCGAAGGCCGCTACGAAGTGCGGACCGGCATTCGCTTTCTGGACCACATGCTGGAGTTGTTTGCGCGCCATGGCGGTTTTGACCTGTCGTTACAATGTACGGGCGACCTCGACGTTGATCAGCACCACACGGTCGAAGATATCGGCATTGCACTCGGCGAGGCATTCCTTCAAGCGCTTGGCGACAAAAAAGGCATCCTCCGCGCTGGATATTTCTTAATGCCGATGGATGAAACACTTGCCGCTGCCGCCATTGACCTCAGCGGTCGCTCATCATGTGTGATCGACGCGAAAGTTCGTGTGCGCATTGTGGGCGATTTACAGACAGAACTCCTGGCTGACTTTTTCGAGGGATTTGCTCGCGGTGCACGCGCCAATGTCCATCTGAAGGTACTCTATGGCCGGTCCAATCACCACAAGATTGAGGCCATTTTTAAAGCATTCGCACGCGCTTTGCGCTTCGCCTGCTCCCGCGATCCGCAGTTGCGCACTATGCTGCCCAGCACAAAAGGATTGCTCTAAATGGAGTGTGCCGCATGAGTCAGGGCAAGACTGTAGTGATCGATTATCAGGCCGGAAATTTGAACTCCGTATGTAAGGCGCTGCGAGCTGTCGGCGCAGACGTACACGTCACGGACGAGCCGAATGCTCTGCTAGATGCAGCAAGGATCGTACTGCCGGGCGTAGGACACTTCGCTTCGACCGGCTGCCTGCTGACCAGCGGAATTGGAGAGGCATTGCGGAAACGCGTGGCGAACGGTATTCCTTTCTTGGGGATTTGCGTGGGACTGCAATGGCTGTTCGCGGGCAGCACGGAAGCTCCGGAAACGCCCGGCCTAGGGGTATTTCCAGGCATGTGCGAGCGCTTCCCTTTCAGCGTGAAGTCTCCCCATGTCGGATGGAATTCTCTCGAAACAGCGAAAGAGTCCCGTCTGCTTGCAGGCCTGGAAGATTCTCCCTACGTTTATTTTACGCACTCTTATCGAGCACCATTGATAAAAGACACTACAACAGTTACAAATTATGGCGGTGAGTTCTCCGCTGTCATTGAGCAGGCCAATTGGATGGCCGTGCAGTTTCATCCCGAAAAATCCGGTATCGTTGGTTTGAAGATTTTAGAAAACTTCTTAAAGGTCTCCGCATGTTGACGCGTCGCATTCTTGCCTGCCTGGACGTCTCCGCGGGTCGTGTGGTGAAAGGCGTGCAATTTGTCGATCTCATCGATGCTGGCGATCCGGCGGCCCTTGCCGTTCGCCATGCTGCGGGCGGCGCGGACGAAATTGTCTTTCTCGACATCACGGCGACCCACGAGAAGCGTTCGTTATTGCTGGATGCGGTGCGTCGCGCAGCCGATCGGATATTCATTCCGCTGACAGTGGGAGGCGGCATTCGCACGCTTGAGGACGCGATGCAGGTATTCGATGCGGGTGCCGATAAGGTCAGCATCAACTCCGCCGCGCTGGACCGTCCAGAACTCATTACCGAAATCGGCTCTCGTTTTGGAGAACAGGCTGTCGTCGTCGCCATTGACGGCCGCCGCCACTCCAACAGCGTAGAATCTGCAGAAGTGTATGTCAGCGGAGGACGAAAACCTACAGGTCTTAGCGTCCTCGCGTGGGCCGCAGAGGCTGAAGCACGTGGCGCTGGAGAAATTCTCCTTACCTCGATGGATTCCGACGGGACCCGTGCGGGCTTCGATTGTGAGCTAACTGCGATGGTAAGCAGTAAGGTGCAGATTCCCGTTATAGCCTCTGGTGGCGCGGGCAACGTTCACCACTTTGCTGAGGTTTTCTCTCGCGGCCAAGCCGATGCTGCATTGGCAGCCAGCATCTTTCACTTTGGGATATCGGATGCGCGCACTTTAAAGCATGAGTTGGCAGTGCTCGGGCTTCCGATGCGCCTGCCCTGTTGAACTCGCTGTATCGCAGCATGAAAGGACAGAAATGAATTTGAGGCATACATGCTGATTCCTTCCATTGATCTGATGGGTGGTCGAGTCGTGCAACTGGTGCATGGGGAAGACCTGGCGCTTGGATTTGACGATCTTGAATATTGGATCGAACGCTTCGCCAACTATCCGCTGGTGCAACTAATCGATCTGGATGCGGCGAAGCGACAGGGAAATAATCGCGCTCTTATCGAGCGGATCGTCCAGCGGCTGCCATGCCAGGTTGGCGGTGGCCTCAGAAGTAGCGAGGATGCGCGCATACTACTCGCCATGGGAGCCCGGCGCGTCATCTTTGGCTCGGCCCTTTTCGATGCGGATGCTGGCGCGGTTGCATCGGACAGCATTACTAAAAATACTTTCTCCAACCTTGTGCGGAGACAGTTTGCCGAAGAATTAGCTGAGTCACTCGGAGTCGCGCCCCTGGTATTCAGCGTGGATACCAAAAATGATAAGGTCGTCGTCCGTGGCTGGCGGGAGCAAATTTCTCTTTGTGCTGAAGACGCCATGCAGGGGCTTGGGCCTTTCTGCAGCGCGTTTCTTTACACCCACGTGGATACTGAAGGGACCATGCAAGGCTTTCCCATGGAAGTGGCGAGGAGGCTTCGACAACATACAAATCGGCAGTTGATAGTAGCTGGAGGCATTCGCTCGCTGGCGGAAATCGACGATCTCGAAGCCATACAGGTGGACGCTGTGGCGGGCATGGCGATCTACACCGGCGCGATGCAGGCATAAAATTAACCGTAGGATGCTCGTCGAATAATTCATCGAAAATCCGCCATTCTCGATACTGTTATTCATTTGGCCCAATGCCCGCGTGCATCTGACGTTCAGTTGAATTCTTGTATTGAAAGACTGTGGATAAGCCCATGAAGAGATCCTCTCTGCATCTATCGAAGAGACTGGAAGAAGTTGGATTTTCCGATATCGTCCAGGTCCGCAATAAAGTGATGGCGCTGCGCGCCGCAGGGGAGATGGTTTACGGCTTCCACGGAGGTGAACCATTTTTCACGACCCCAATCCCGATCAAATACGGCATGATGCAGGCACTTGTCGAAGATAAAACCCGCTATGCCCCTTCCTCCGGACTGGAATCGCTACGCGAAGCAATTGCACACAAGCTGCAAACTTTCAACCACCTGCACGTGGGTGCCGACAGGGTACTACTGACGGTTGGAGGTTCCCACGCGCTGTACGCCTCGTTCCAGTGCGTGCTGGATCCTGGCGACGACGTACTGCTGTTTTCTCCCTATTGGACGCCGATTCGCGAGCTGATTATCGGAGCGCAGGGTCGTCCTCTACTGGTGCCTACAGTGAGCGCGCGCAACCACGGCATCACCGAAGCGCTTGAGCGGTATGCCACTCCGCAAACCAGGGCCATCTACTACAACACGCCGCAGAATCCGAACGGCATTGTGTTCACGCGCCAAGATGCGGAAGAGGTGGCCGCCTTCGCTATAAAGCGCGACCTGATCGTGATTGCAGACGAGGCCTACGAAGATCTGGTGTACGAAGGGGAACACTTTTCCATTGCGACACTGCCCGGCATGGCGGAACGCACGCTTACGTCCTACACGCTCTCCAAGACCTTCAGCATGACCGGCCTGCGCGTCGGCTATGTGGTCGCGCAGGAACCTTGGATGACGGGCCTGCGCAAGATCGTCCTGTATTCCACCAACGGCGTCTCCACCCCCACCCAGTGGGCCGCGCTGGAAGCCATGCGCATGCCGCGCGAAATGCTTACTGAGCGACTGGAGGAATACCGCAAGCGCCGGGACCTTCTGGTACAAGGACTAAATTCGGTTGGACTGGAATGTATCGCGCCTGCCGGAGCTTTCTATGTATTTCCCCGCTCCACGAAGATCCATAAAGACAGCAGAAAGGCCGCGGACATTCTACTCGACAAATCCCACGTCGCATCCATCCCGGGGGTTGCCTTCGGGGCACAGGGGGAGGGCCATCTTCGCTTCAGCTACAGTGTGCCAATGGAGACGATAGAAGCGGGCATCGCTGCACTCAAAACGTTTTTATGTTGATTTGCAACTGTATCGGTTACGAAGCAGGAAAATCCTCCGTTGGCATGCCAGGCGACTGTAGTTCCGGAGCTGGCGGCAAGATGATGGGATCTGGTTCCGACGCGGGCGGCTGAAGTACCACGCCAAATCTCTCTTTGCGTACCCTCAAATCGAAGTAGCAGAGAGTGATCGCAACACCCATAAATGCGATTAGAACTCCGCTGAGAAGGTTTTCGATGAGCGATATGCATAGTGTCACGATGCTAACCACCTCTGGAGAAATCGTCCGGTGTATGAGTGCCGTATGCGCGACCATCATTTGTATCGGAAGAGTAACTGCGGCAATCCCGATCGAGAAACCTATGACCACCAGGAATACTGCATAGATTCTTCCCCGGCTTCCAGCGCTCAGATAGATGGAGCGGCGAATCGCGTCTGTAGTTGAAAGGTTCTCTGCGAGACCTGCCGGAATGGATAATGCATAACGAGCGACCAGCCAGAGCAGCGCGCCAAAATACACAATCAGAAATGCCAGCAAAAATACTATGAAGAAAATCATGAACCACAGAGATGGGGCATGCACCAGTTGCAGCGAACTATGGCGGAAAATACCCGGAATAAGCGTAATCACAAGCAGTGGAATGCCAATGAAAGCATAGAACAACAACACGTAGCCGAAGATCCGCAACGCCACGAGCAAAGCAATCCCAACAAGTTTCCCGGTCTTCTCCGTGGCAAGCCTGCACGCTTCGCCAACGGTCATGGGGGCGTCGGCAAGTTTTGACTGCGTAGCAAAAAAAAGCGCGCCCAGAATGATCTGCGTAAAGATGTAGATCAAGGCAGCACCCAGAAGACTGAGCGGCAGAAGGATGAGTGCCCGAGCCACGGGAGCAGCCCCTACAGAATGTCTCAACCAGATTCCACTGCCACTTATCACTGTGCCAACCACCACTTCGACACCAACGGCGACCAAAACAATTCCGAAGAACAGCTTGAAGTTTTCCCGCAGCAGGGTCATCGTGCGCTCGAACATCTGCGTCGGCGTCACAGGACCATAGGCGTTGGGTTGCACATACCCGGGCG
>JAJYGR010000198.1 GCA_021790655.1 Acidobacteriota bacterium
TCGCGATCATTGCCATCTCCCTGTGCGCAGGCCTTCAAATAGAGGAGAATTCAATGCTGGAACAATCACATTCAGGATGAGTTGCGGATAGAGTCCAATGACCACACTCGCGCCGATCAAAATGATGGCGCCAAGCCGTTCGGGAAGCGTAATTGGAAGCAGTGGGGGTTGCGGTGGGATGGATTCGGTTCCCGCTTCCGCAAAGAACGCCTTTTGCATGGCGCGCCAGGTGTACGCGACCCCGACTGCGATGCCGATCCCTACGCAGATTGCAAGCAAGGGAAATGCGCGCCACACGCCGATCAAGATCATTAACTCCGCCACAAATCCGCTGAACCCCGGCAGGCCCATGCTGGCCATCCCGGCCACCACAAAGGCGGCAGCGGCAAACGGAATTGCTTTGTTGAGGTTCATCGGACCGAGCGTTGCCAGGTCGCGTGTGTGCGTCCGGTCGTATACCATGCGCCCGACAACGGCGAACAGCAGTCCCGCCAGAATTCCGTGCGAGAACATCTGCACCACTGCGCCCGACAGGCCGATCTGGTTCAACGTCATCAGGCCGAGCAGGACAAATCCCATGTGGCTGACGCTGGAATAGCCGATGACAAATTTGAAGTCCTTCTGTACCAGCGCGACCATCGCCCCATACACAATGCCGATGACCGCGAGCAGGGCAAAGACATCGCGCCAGGAACCGAGGCCGAGCACATGGAAGCCCCACGGACTTACCAGGCCCAGCGGAAACAATGTCATGGCCACGCGCAGACAACCATAAGCACCCAGTTTCATCACCACGCCTGCGAGCAACATCGAGGCCGCCGTGGGCGCGGCGACGTGGCCGGTCGGGGCCCAGGTGTGAAAGGGCCACAGTCCGGCAAGGATCGCGAAGCCAACGAACACCAGGGGAAACGCCCACATCTGAAAGTGGAGCGGAAACGGGAACCGGGCCAGGTCTCCCAGCGCCATGCTTTTCGCCCCAGCCACGACATAGGCCGCGACCAGTCCAATGAGCACCATTGCGCTGCCGACGAAGGAGTAGAGCACCAGTTTCATCGCGCCATATTCGCGCCGCGTCGAGCCCCAGATGGCGATTAAAAAATACTTTGGGATGATGACAATTTCGTAAAAAACGAACAGAAGAAAAAGGTCGTAGCTAAGGAACACGCCGTACACGGCGCCGATGAGCAACAAATAAAACGCGAAGAATTCCTTTGCGCGATGTTCCATGTTCCAGGAAAAAAGAATGCCGGTAATCGCGATAATTCCCGTCAGCAAAAGCAGGGTCAGGCTGATTCCGTCCGCCGCGAGATGGTATTCGATGCCGAGAGATGGAATCCAGGGCGCGCGGACGACAGTCAGCATTTCTCCCGTCCTGTGCTGCGCGAAGACCGTGAGCGTGATCGCAAATGAGATGATCGCCGTCAGCAGCGCAAGCACGCGCGCCCAAGCCACGCTGCCCTTCGGCAGCA
The DNA here is from genome assembly GCA_021790655.1 of Acidobacteriota bacterium. Classification (GTDB taxonomy): domain Bacteria; phylum Acidobacteriota; class Terriglobia; order Terriglobales; family Acidobacteriaceae; genus JAKAAZ01. The sequence goes on from JAJYGR010000198.1 coordinate 1,470, forward strand.
GGAGTAGCGCCAGCGCCCCGAGAAATGAAATGTAGATCGTCCACGCAAGCATCATCGGAATTCCAAATTCATCTTGTCGATCAAAACTTTAATTGTTGCACCATCTGCACCACCGTATTGTTGACGACTGTGAGCACCAGTTGCGGCCAGAGTCCCAGCGCGAACATCAGCGCAATCGCAGGGGCCAACGCCAGACGCTCGCCTGTGGTCAGGTCGGGCAGCGCTGTCCACTTTTCGTTCAGCGGACCGGAGAAGACACGCTGAAGGATTCCAAGAATAAAAATTGCCGTCACCAGCAGCCCAAGCACGGAGAGCGCCGTGGCCCACGTCACCAGAGGGAACGACCCCTTGAAGATCAAAAACTCTCCGACAAACCCGTTCAGCCCCGGCAGGCCGAGCGACGAAAACAGGGCGATGCCCATCAGTCCGGTAAAGACGGGCGCAACCTTGCGCAGGCCACCGAAATCATTCAGCCCGCGCGGACCGCCGCTGCGTTTTTCCAGCATGGCGACGAACCAGAACAGCGTTGCGGCGGTCAGCCCATGGTTGAACATTTGCAGCAGGACGCCATTCATCGCCGCATATTTTTCCGCGGTCAGCGCCACGTCTCCACCGGTAAATTTCACCACCGCAAAAATACCCAGCAGACAATAGCCGAGATGATTGATAGAGGAGTAGGCAAAGATGCGCTTCAAATCTTTCTGTGCCAGCGCGGCATATGCCGAAAGGACAATCGTCGCCACGGCGAGCCATAAAAGCGGCGTCAGCGCCACTTGCATTTCTGCGCCGAAGATGGGAAGCAGAATGCGAAGAAAACCGTAGAGTCCCATCTTGGACATCGCGCCGGTCAACAGGATGGTCGTGCCAGTCGGCGCTTCGGCATAGGAGGCAGGCAGCCATGTGTGGAACGGGACCAGCGGCACTTTCACGGCGAAGCCGAGGAACGCCCCGGCAAAAATAATCAGCGCCACATGGTCCGGCGTGAACCGATGCCAGCCGAGTTTTCCGATTACGGCAGGCATAAGCTGTCCGTTCTGCGCCAGTTGCGCAAGGTCGATGAAATCGAATTTTCCCGTCGCCAGAAATAGGGCGAGAAATGCCAGCAGCAATGCAATGCTGCCGACCATCGTATAGACCAGGAACTGCGTGGCTGCCGAGGTGCGCCGCGGACCGCCCCACAGCTTAATCAGGAAGAATGCAGGAACCAGGCCCAGTTCCCAGAAAATGAACCAGTGAAAGAAATTCAAGGCCGTGAACGTGCCGAACAAACATGCCTGGAGCAGAAGCACTAGAGAGAAATAGAGCGGCACCCGCTCCTGAATCTGCCAGGACGCAACCATCCCGATCGGGACAACGATGGAAGAGAGCAGCAACATCAAAAGCCCAAGCCCGTCGATGCCCACGTGATACTCGACGCCCAGCGTCGCAATCCAGGTGTAGCGTTCCTGAAATTGCATTCCTCCAGAAGCGGAAATAAAGTTGTGCCACAAGATCAGGGTCAGCGCGAGCGCAAAGAAACTGAAAGTCAGCGCCAGCCAGCGTGCAAGATTTTTGTTTCGCTCTGTAACTGCAAGCAGAACAATTGCTCCTGCGACGGGCAGGATGGTCAGAATGGTGAGCCATGGAAAAGCGGTCATCCCTTGGCACCCCATAGCAGGAACACCACGAGCGCGATGAGCGCCAGGCCGATCATCCGCAGATAACTTTGTACGCGGCCACCTTGGAGAAGCGACAAGACCTGGCCGCCACGCGACACGCCCTGGCAACCCTCGTCGAAGCCGGCATTCACGACGTGCGCGTCGAAGAAGTTGTCCAGCCAGGCAAACCCTAGCACGAGATGGGACACCGTTTGCACCGCGCCGTTCCAGACCCATCGGTCGAGCCAGTCGCAGACACGGGACCACCAGGCGTTCAGGCGAAGAATGGTCGCGCCATACAATTCGTCCACGTAAAAACTATGTCCAAGGACGGCAAAGATGCGCGGCTGGAGTTGCCCCAGCGCGTCAGGGGCATCAGCGTCCGCAATCGGCTTGCGCCCATAGAACCACCAGCCCAGGCCGAGGCCAAGAAAGACCAGCAGCGAAGAGGACACCATGACCGCAAGCAGCCCGATATTTGAGAACGCGGCGAAATTCAGGGTCGCTTGTTTGTCATCGAGGAACGATTGCAACCATGGCCATGCGGGCATACCGATCAATCCGAGGAACATGGCAAACGCAGCAAGGATGACCAGCGGTATGGTCATCACCTCCGCACTTTCATGCGGAGGGGTTGAGGCGTGGTGCAGTCCGTGGCTTGTTGCTGCCAGGCGCGACTTGCCGCCAAACACATAGTAAACCTGCCGCGTCATGTAAAAGGCCGTCAGCAACGCGCCGAAAGCACCCATATAAAACGGCGCCTGAGACACGCTCCAAGTGTGCGCCGCGTGCAGGATTGCATCCTTGCTCCAGAAGCCGGAGAAGAACAGCGGAAATCCGCACAGCGCCAGCATCCCCACCGCATACGTCGCAAAGGTAATGGGCATCGACTTCCGCAGTCCGCCCATGCGCCGAATGTCCTGTTCGCCGGAGCAGCCATGGATCACGGAACCTGCGCCCAGGAACAACAGAGACTTGAAAAATGCGTGGGTGATGAGATGGAACATTCCAACGGCCACGCCGCCGACGCCCAGGCCCATCATCATGTAGCCAAGCTGCGAAATGGTGGAGTAGGCGAGGATGCGCTTGATGTCATAGTGCGCGACCGCAATCATCGCGCCGAAAACGGCGGTGATCGCGCCCACCCAGGTGACAACTTGCAGCGCCACGGTAGGAGTGAGCGCGATGTCCATTCCAGAGTGCGCGCTCATCAGGGGATAGATGCGCGCGATCAGAAACACACCCGCCGCAACCATCGTCGCCGCGTGAATCAATGCGCTCACCGGCGTTGGCCCTTCCATCGCGTCCGGCAGCCAGACGTGCAAGGGGACCTGGCCGGACTTACCGGCAGCGCCGCAGAAAATCAGCAGCGCGATGCCCGTGGAAGCCATCATCCCAATAGCCGTTGTTTGTGCAACAAGACGGATCAGCGCCGAGTGTTCGAGGCATCCCGCGCCGCCATCGTAAAAGAGTAGTGTGCCCGCCTGCGCGTAGAGCCAGACCATGCCCAGAAAAAATGCCAGGTCGCCAATACGCGTAACGATAAAGGCCTTTTTCGCTGCCGCCGCCGCTTTTGGATTGGCATACCAGAAGCCGATGAGCAGATACGAGGTGAGGCCGACAATCTCCCAGCACATGAAGAGCAGAAGCAGGCTGTTCGCGATGACGACGCCCAGCATGGCCCCGGCAAAGAGCGCCAGAAAACAGAAGAAGCGGGTGAAGTTTTCGTCGTGCTTCATGTAGCCGACGCTGTAGATGAAGATCAGCAGGCCAACGAACGTTACCATCAGCAGCATCACAGCCGTCAGCGGATCGAGCATCCAGCCGAGCTTCAGCCATTCCCTGCCAAACTGGAACCAGCGGAAATTGACTACCTGCCTTGCCACTTCCCCTTGGCTACCGAGCCAGAGCACATGCGCAAACGCCCAGAGTGAAAGCAGAAAGGAGATGGCCATGGAGCCGATGGCAAGCGAAGCTGCGAACATGCGATTGCGCCGTTTCGCCAGAGCGCTGGCCCCCGCCGCCAGGATCGGCAACGCGGGCACCAGCCATAGGTTTTGCACAATCCAAGTCATCGGGTCTCAACGAATGGTTGGTGGATCGTTTCCAAAGCTGCGGTCCTTGCCCGCAGCGGCGAAGTGTCTGGCGATTTGCAATCCTGCTATTGATCTGGCCCTATTGGAATGTACCAATTTCTCCCACCCTAACCGCGAACAACGCGTCGAGGATGGGGCACCCGCGAAGCGTCTGGCGATTTGCAATCTCTGTCAGAGGAAAACTGTGTCCATTCGCTGCTCAACCTTTCATGGAATTCATCTGGTCTAGATCGGTCGTCTTAGAGTGCCGGTAAACAGCAAGGATGATGCCCAGACCAACCGCTGCTTCCGCTGCGGCGACACTGATCGAAAAAATCGCGAACATGGTCCCGGTCAAGGCTGCGGGGTCCGGCCCATACCGCCAGAATGCAATAAAGTTCAGGTTCGCCGCGTTGAGCATCAGTTCGATTCCGATCAAAACGAGAATGGCACTGCGGCGCGTCAACGCGCCCGCCAGTCCGATGGAAAAGAGGAGCGAGGACAGGAGCAGATAACTGGTCAGCGAACTCATTGCATCTCCGGTTTTTCCTGCATCGCGATGAGCACTGCGCCGATCAGCGCAGCGGTCAACAGCAGTCCCATGATTTCCAGCGGCAAGACAAACCGGTGCATCAACGCATCGCCGATTTGACGCACAGCGACCTCGGGTTGTGGCGGCAACATTTTCAACGATGTCGCGCTGCGATAAATGGCCCACGCCAGGACCGCAAACACTGCGCCGGCAACACAGCCGCCCTTTATCCACGAAGAAGAGAAGACCGGCTGCGCCATTGGCCCAGCGCTGCGGGTCATCATGATGGCGAACACGGCCAGGATTGCCACCGCGCCAACGTAAACGAGAATTTGGGTAAACCCTACGAACTGCGCGTCGAGTTGCAGATACAGCGCGGCCAGGCCGGCAAAGCCAAGGGTCAAGGCCAAGATGCAATGAACGAGGTTGCGCAGGTACATCGCTGCCGCTATTCCAGCGATCGTCGGTGCGGCGAGGATGAGGAAGGGGATTGTCATCTTAAAATTCCACCTTACAAGCTTTCACGATGCAGCGGTCCAGCGATGTGACCCTAATCACGGACTTACTCGGCAAAACGATAGGTCCGCGCTGCAATCTTCTTTTTCCCTTTCTCCAGCCCAAGCGCCAGCAGGACGGACGGCGCAAAAATCAGGACGGCGCATACCAGCCACCGCACGGATCCAGCAGCCATAAAATGCCAGGTCCCGGCAACAAAAATATTCAGCAGCGTCATCGGCAGCATGAATTTCCAGGCAAAGTTCATGAGTTGGTCCATGCGCAGGCGCGGAAGAGTGCCGCGGACCCAGATGAATCCCGCGATGAGCACCAGCAGTTTCGCAAAAAACCAAAAATATGATGGGACCCATGTCAAAAAAGAAAACGGCGCGGCCCATCCCCCCAGAAACAGCGTGATCGCCATTCCGCTGGTGGCGAACATGCCAAGGTATTCGCCCAGGAAAAAGAGCGCGAACTTGAAGCCCGAGTATTCAATGTAATAGCCCGCGACGATTTCCGATTCCCCTTCGGGCAGATCGAATGGCGAACGATTGGCTTCCGCAGTTGCTGCAATCATGAACAGGACAAACCCGACGAATCCCCACGGTGTAAACACGAACCAGTGCGGCCAGATGCCCGTATAGCTGGCCTGCATGTTGACAATCGTGACGGTGGAAAGCGAGCCAGCCGCCATGATGACGACAACGGACGCCAGGACCAGCGGCACCTCATAGCTGATCATTTGCGCAATGGCGCGCATCGCGCCTAACAAGGAGTATTTATTTCGGCTGGACCAGCCGGCCATGAAGACCGCAAGTTCCACCAGAGAACCGACGGCGAAAAAAAACAGCACGCCGGCATTCAGATTGGCGACGACCATATTGCGTCCTACAGGCAGGACGGCATAGGCCAGGAACGCTGCCGCTACCAGCAACAGGGGCGCTAAAAAATGCACCGCCTGGTCCGCAGTGCGGGGAACAACATCTTCCTTGGTCAGCGATTTCACGCCGTCGGCGATGGGCTGAAAAAAACCGTAAGGCCCGACACGGTTTGGACCGTAACGGTTCTGGATTCGCCCCAGGCCTTTGCGCTCCAGAACGGTGGTAATGGCAAACAACAGCGGGAACACCGCGAGGACAGGGACAACGGACAGCAGGGCTGAAAATAGCGGCTGGACTCCGGCTGGGGCATAGGACAAAAGCCAGTGCTTCCAGATGATAAATATCCGATCGATCGTTTCAGGCGTCATCGAGTACCACCCTGCTTGAGAATCGCGGACGACTCGTTATCGTGCCGCCGGGCGGCATTCGCATGTTCGATCGAGTACTCCGATAAGGTCATTTTTCTGCCGTGGCCCCAACTGCCGGTTGTGCTGGAACGGTTGCGGCGGCGGCCGCTTTTGCTTCCGCAGCCAGCTTCGACTTCGCCTCCAGCTTGGCCCTTTCCTCAGCCAGTTGCGCATCCACTGCAGCCGCCTCCGTAGGATGGATTTCCCGATAATATTCATTCGATTTCGACAATCGTTCTTTGTTCCACAGCAGATCGCCGAAGCGGTCTTTCGTGCTCAATTCAAAATCGACATCCATCTTGATGGCGTCGAAAGGGCACACCTCGACGCAAATCTGACAACTCATGCAGACGGAGACATCGATATTGAAAACGGTGGGGTAAAACTGCGGTTTCCCCGATGCGTCCAGCTTCTTGTCCTTGCTCTTTTCGATGGAAATGCACTTCGGAGGACATTCCTTTTCGCAGATCAGGCAGGAAACGCAGCGCATCCCCTGTTGCCAATCTTCGCCATCGTAGACGAGGAAAGGAAAATTGCGCGCCGCCTCGATCTGCGGTAGGCGTTCTTCTGGATATTGGACCGTGGTCAGCCGATCTTTGCTGACGTAACTGCCGAGAAAATTCCGGGCTGTTTCCGCCAGACCCTTCACAATGCCTTCACCCAGCACAGATCCAACCTCGACTCAAAGATGATTGCCAAACAATCCATTGCAAGCCACAAACCCGATGCATACAAGCTGTTCCGTCGCCCGGCATTTATCGGTCCACCTCGCCCAGAATAAAATCTATGCTTCCTAGAATCACAACGATGTCCGCCACGTTCTGGCCAAGGCACATGTCCTCCAGTACGGTAAGGTTGACCAGGCTGGGCGGACGCACGCGATAGCGATACGGGTTTGGCGATCCGTCGCTGATGAGATAAAAGCCAAGCTCGCCTTTCGGGGATTCGATCCGTCCGTAGGCCTCCCCTGCTTTTGGACGAAATCCACGGAGCTTCGTTTTTGCATCCATAATCGGACCGGGCGGAACGTCCCGCATGGCCTGCTGCAAAATCTTGACCGACTCGCGCATCTCCAGTAGGCGGACCATGTAGCGGTCATACACGTCGCCGTGCTCTCCCAGCGGGACCTTAAAAGAAAACCGCTCGTAGATGCCATATTTGTCCACTTTGCGAATGTCGTAATTGACGCCGGAACCCCGCAGCATCGGTCCCGTGATGCCGGCATCGACAGCAAGTTCTTTGGACAGCACGCCGACGCCCTGGGTGCGCGCCATGAGAATTTCATTTCCCGAGAGCAGCCGCTCAAATTCATCCAGAAAACGCGGAAACGCTTCGACGACTTTTTGCGCCTGCTGCAGCCAGCCAGCGGGCATGTCCGCGCGGCAGCCGCCAAAGCGCATGTAATTGCACATCATGCGCGAGCCGGTGAGCGACTCGAACAGGTCGAGGACCTTTTCACGCTCACGAAATGCGTACATCAACGGAGTTCCGCTTGCGCCCATGTCCTGCAACAAAAATCCGATCACGGAAGTATGGTTCTGCAGCCGGGTCAGCTCGCCGGTAATGACGCGGAGGTACTCGGCGCGTTCCGGCACCTGGATCCCTGCCAGCTTTTCGACAGCAAGCGCGTAAGCCCAGTTGTTGGTGATGGAGCATAAATAGTCGAGCCGGTCGGTATACGGCATCGAACCGAGATAGGTTTCCGTTTCAGCTATTTTTTCGTGATTGCGATGCAGGTAGCCGAACACCGGCTTCAGCTTGACGACGCGCTCGCCGTCCAGCGCGACATCCATGCGAAAGACGCCGTGCGTGGAGGGATGCTGCGGCCCCATCGAGACTTCCAGCAATTGGCCTTCGCCGCCATCGGTCGACGGTTTCGGCGTGAAATGCGCGGTGGCCGCTGTCGTGGCGCTCATCGTCCTCCCGTTTCACTCAGGTGCTGCTTCGCTTTTTGCAGCACTGCATCGTGTGGCGTCGGCTCGTATTCGTAATCGTCCGGCTCGACGTAATCTCTGCGCATTGGATGGTCCTCAAACCCGTCCCACATCAAAATGCGCCGCAAATCGGGATGCCCGTCGAAGACGATCCCATAAAGATCGAAGATTTCGCGCTCCTGAAATTCCGCGCTGCGCCAAATCGGCGTCAGCGACGGCAAGTGGATCCGGTCGGCCCGGTCCTCCGTGCGCATACGAAGTATGACGGGGCCGTGTTTTTTCTCCATGGAGTAAAGGTGGTACACCGCTTCCAGATGTCCAGCGGATTGGGTCTTTTGAATTTCTTCGACCTCTTGTTCCACGCCATCCAGAATCTTTTTTATTTTCACCTTTTCAGAGATCTCTTTGCCGGGCCAATCGATGCCAGTGACGTTCGAGCAGTAATCGAAACGCAGGTGCGCGGCATCGCGCAAAAACCTGGCCACGGTCAGCGCGGTCTCAGAATCGATCAGCAGAGAATGCTGACCCGACGGGCTATTGTTGGGAACGATCTCCAGCCGACAGCCGGGAACGTTCGCTTCGATCTCGGATTTAATCGTTTCCAGATTCATTCTTGCCTGCCAGGGAAATGTTGACTAAAGGAGGGCGCCATACGTCGGGGTTCTGCGGCGGCTCCAGGTCGTGCGGCCCAAATTGCGGAACGATAAATTCACTCGGCGCATCGGGATCCAGATGGCGCGGCCTGCCGACCCCGGTCAACTGTTGTTCGTCGATCTGTTTTTGTAAGGTGATGAACGCATCGATCAGAGCTTCGGGTCGCGGTGGGCAGCCGGGAATGTGCACATCCACGGGAATGTAGCGATCGATCCCCTTCAGCACGTTGTAGCCCTGCTTGAACGGTCCCCCGGAAATGGCGCAGGCGCCCATGGAAATGACGTACTTTGGCTCCGCCATCTGGTTGTAGAGCCGCACCACTTGCGGGGCCATTTTTTTGGTGATGGTGCCGGCGACAATCATCAGGTCCGCCTGTCGCGGAGAGGGACGGAAGACCTCCGCGCCGAACCGCGCCAGATCGTACCGCGCCATGGTGGTCGCAATCATTTCGATGGCGCAGCAGGCCAGGCCGAAGTTCAACGGCCATAGGGAGTTCCTGCGGCCCCAGTTGTAGAGTTCCTGCAGGGTCGTGGTAAAAATCCCTTGCTTGCCCAATTCGACCTTTAGCTTTTCATCCATTCCAAAAACCCTTCAGTGTCCAGCGTCCAAATAGTCCGTAGCCTTGCTCCGGCGTATCGTGTCCTGCGTAAATGTTACGTCCAGACCAACACTTTCTTTTGATAGGCCCAGACCAGCCCTTCCACCAGCAAAAGCAGGAAGACCAGCATGGCAATGGATTCTGCTGCTGTGAGCCCGGTAAACGCCACAGCAAACGGCAGAAGAAAGACCGCCTCCACATCGAAAACCAGAAAGACGATCGCATACAGGTAATAGCCCGGCTTGAATTGCACCCAGGCGTCGCCAGCCGATTCCAACCCGCACTCGTAGATCGCATTCTTGCTAGGGCCGGGCTTGTGCGGAGAGAATTTCTTTGCCCATAACCACGCCAGTACAAGCGGAGACACCGTGAAGGCGATGGCCGCCAGCAGCAGAACAACGACAGGCAGATAGGGACTGTTTGTCATAGCATCCGAACCTTCTACCGTACCAGATTCGGACATTCAAGCGAACCATGCGTCAAAAATTACGCTCCGCTGCCCTCGCCTTCGGTCCCGGGCGGCGATACCCAGTCGCAAAGTTTTGCCCTGGCGCCTCTCCCCGAGTGGCAGATTGACGAAACGCCTGCTTCGCGTGAGCGAGGCCCCATCTCGAATCGTCTAAATTCTTAAGATGTCTTGTGATCTGGCGCACATCTGGGAAGCATGTCTGCGGCGCGGTATGATGGACGGTTTGGAAGGAAAAGCATGAGAGAACAAGAAACCGTCATCCTCGATGGAAACGAAGCAGCGGCAGATGTAGCTTACCGGCTCGCCGAAGTCATCGCTATCTATCCGATTACGCCGTCATCCACGATGGGGGAATGGGCCGACCAGTGGAAAGAGGAAGGGCGCAAAAACATCTGGGGTTCCGTGCCGTTTGTCGCCGAGTTGCAGAGCGAAGGCGGGGCCGCCGGGGCGATGCATGGCGCGCTGCAGGCGGGAGCTTTCAGCACCACATTCACGGCCTCGCAGGGTCTGCTGCTGATGATTCCCAACATGTATAAGATCGCTGGCGAGCTTACCTCCAACGTCATTCATGTCACCGCGCGCACCATCGCCACGCACGCGCTTTCCATTTTCGGCGACCACTCGGACGTGATGGCCTGTCGCTCCACTGGGTTTGCCATGCTCGCCTCCAGTTCTGTGCAGGAGGCTGGCGACATGGCCCTCATCGCCCACATCGCCACGCTGGAGGCGCGCATCCCGTTCCTCCATTTCTTCGACGGTTTTCGCACCTCGCATGAAATCAACAAGGCCATCGCCATCTCCGATGAAGTGATTCTCGCGTTGCTGCAGGAGAACTATGTTCTTGCTCATCGCGAACGCGCTCTCAGTTCCGACCGGCCCATCCTCCGCGGCACGGCGCAAAACCCCGATGTATTTTTCCAGGCCCGCGAAACCTGCAATCCTTATTACCTGGCCTGTCCCACCATCGTGCAGGACGCGATGGACCGCTTCGCCACGCAAACGGGCCGGGCCTATCGCCTGTTCGATTACGTCGGCGCTCCCGACGCCGATCGGGTCATCATCCTGATGGGCTCCGGCGCAGGCGCTGTAGAAGAAACCATCGACCATCTCAACGCGCAAGGAGAAAAGCTCGGTCTGCTCAAGGTCCGCTTGTTCCGGCCCTTTGCCGCCGATGGCTTACTTGCCGCGCTGCCAAAGACGGTCCAGTCCATTGCCGTGCTGGATCGCACCAAGGAGCCGGGAGCGCTTGGCGAGCCGCTCTATCAGGATGTCGTCACCGCCTTCAGCGAAGCGTTCTCCAGCGGCGCCGCGCCTTTCGCGCAGCAGCCCCGCATCCTCGGCGGACGCTACGGCCTCTCCTCCAAAGAGTTCACCCCGGCCATGGTCAAAGGGGTCTTCGATGAATTGAAAAAACCGCGCATGAAGAACCACTTCACCATCGGCATTGTGGACGACATCACCCACACCAGCCTGGACTACGATGCTGAGTTCTCCACCGAAGACCCGCACACCGTGCGCGCCCTCTTCTACGGACTCGGTTCCGATGGAACGGTGGGGGCCAACAAAAACTCCATCAAGATCATCGGCTCGGAGACATCGAACTACGCGCAGGGTTACTTCGTCTACGACTCGAAGAAGTCCGGCTCGGTCACCACATCGCACCTGCGCTTCGGCCCGAACCCTATCCGCTCGACGTATCTCATCAGCAAGGCGAACTTCGTGGCCTGCCACCAGTTCTCCTTTCTGGAGCGCATGGACGTTCTTGCCGCCGCCGCTCCAGGGGCCGTTTTCCTGCTGAACGCTCCCTATGGCCCGGACGAAATATGGAACCACCTGCCGCGCGCCGCGCAGGAGAGCATCCTCAAAAAGAAGCTCCAGTTCTACGTCATCGACGGCTACAAGGTGGCGCGCGAGGCCGGAATGGGCAGCCGTATCAACACCATCATGCAAACCTGTTTTTTCGCCATCAGCGGCGTGCTTCCACACGACGAGGCCATTGAGCAAATCAAGAAGGCCATCCAGAAGACCTACGGCAAACGCGGCGACGCGGTGGTGCGGCAGAACTTTGCCGCCGTCGATGCCGCCCTCGCTCATCTGTGTCCTGTGGCGTTGCCTGAGAAAATCACCGCAACTTTCGACATTCTGCCCGTGGTCCCCAATGCGGCCCCGGCCTTCGTTCACGACATTCTAGGCGCCATGGCGGCGGGCCACGGAGATGCGCTGCC
>JAJYGR010000155.1 GCA_021790655.1 Acidobacteriota bacterium
AAAATACACGAACAAACACAAAACAGCGATGGCGAGAAACAAGCCAAGCTGACTGAACACGCTGTCGAGCACCAGAGGCTGCTCGGCATGTGCCGCCAAGGTCAGGGTCACGACAACAGTCCCAGGGCCCGCGGTAACAGGGAAAGTAAAGGGATAAAAGGTCCGCGAATCCAATTCCAGAATAGAGCTGGGTGGCAGCTCCGTCGGCTCCTGGATGGTTCTATCGGGCTCATTCAAAAGCCGCCAGCCCATCGACGCAAGCACTAATCCTCCTGCAACCTCTACCACGGGAAGAGAGATCCCAAAAAAAGTAAGGACGATCGACCCAACGAGATCGACTGCCATCAAAAAGAGCACAGTAAGAAATGCGATTTTGCGCGCCAGCCTTTTATAGACAACTGTGTCTGCTGGTCCAACCAGTCCGAGAAAGATAATTGCCGATCCCAACGGGTTAATAAGAGGCAGGAGAGCGCTGAAAGCGAATGGAAAGAACTCAAAGAGATGGACTAAAGAGTGGAGGACGCGAGTATGCATTGCAGCATTAACTGTATCAAAAAGAGTCGCAAATACAACTTACCGAGCCGGCAAAATTATTCATAGTTGCTTATTCGCATTCAATAAAAAAAAGCTACACCTGTTATAAGTTATTCATAACAGGTGCAGCTTTTTCTTTTCCAATTGACGAACCAAAATTTCAGGGATGATTAGTTTTACTAAGTTGCTGAGGCTTTACCCTCTGCCGCCACTCTTAGATCCAGTTTCCGACCTGCTCGTTTCCGATTTCTTGTGCGCATCGCTGGACAACTGGTGTGCTCGGGTAGACTGCTCGTGTGCTCTAGTAGAAGTTTCAAAGCCCTTTGCATGGTCCCCACGTCCGTGACTTTCCGCAGCAGTGCGGTGTAGTTTCGCGGTATTCTCATGCTGCTCAGCGGCTTTATTATGCATTTCAGTTGGCATATTTTAAACTCCATCTGGGAAATGTCCCATACTCTATTTGGATGACATAGCTGCATGCTATGTTGCCTTGTAAATCTAACCTTGGTAGTTTGAGTCCGAAACAAAAACTAACTATGCGACTTATTAGCCCAAGTATCTGAGTAAGATAGCTCAAAATGTGATATATATCACCCAATAAAAGAATGCTACACAAGTAAAAGGGTCTGCCGATTTCAGAAAACTGCGAGACTTTCGGCTCGTGACGACAAGCCCGTAGTGAGAATCTTTAAGTAACACGAGAATACGGGAATAAATGATAGACACGCATTATCGGTTGCGATTTGAGAGCAGTTTGAATCGCGTTCCCGCAGCCATCCCGGTCTTCGCGTATGCCGACCCACGATACACAGAAAATTCCAATAATCCTGAGCTGCCTACAATCGAAAAAATTTCATCCGACCTCTTATGGCCTGCGGCCTCCGCGTAGAAGCTACAGTGGCGAGAAATGTAAATATTTTCAAGAACTGCTGAGTAATTCATCAGGTCATCTGGCAGGTCGCTCGCAGCAAGGTTGGTCAGAAGATTGCCGAAGCGGTCCACTTTCAAAATGACGCCTTCAATGGAACCATCTGGATTTTGCACCGGCTCGGGCACGGGGAGTTGGATAAGTCCTTGCACGATGGGGCCAAAAGTTTCCGTGGACACCGCGCCTCGCTCGATTTGCGCAGCCAGATGCGCCGCTGCTGGCGCGAAAATGTCCCGGCCATGAAAGGTATAACTTTGGGTCGGAAGCATGTACTGCGGATTCTCAATATGTCGATGCTCTACGAGGCCGCCGTCTCGGCGTATTTCGCGCTCGACCATTGTGAGCACTCCATTGTCGGGTGCGATGAACCAATAATTTCCCATGCGCGAGAGGACTGGTTGACGTTCGGAGCCGACTCCAGGATCGACCACGACGACATGGACAGTTTCAGTAGGGAAGTAGCGCCACGCCTGCCAGATGGCCAGCGCGCCGTCCAGCAAATCGAAGGCCGCGGCCGCATGGGTGACGTCGATGATATGGGCCGCCGGACAGATTCCAGCGATGACCCCATGCATGACGCCGACGAACGGATCCGTGAGACCGAAATCCGTGGTGAGACTAATGATGGGACGCGTAGGCATGATGGCAAATGTATGTGCTGGCAAACAACCCGTCAAAAACAATTCTTATAGTAGCTTGTCGTCTGCGCAAGCAGGTATTTGACACTGAGAGGCTCGTCGGATCTCTTTTAGTCACCCTGCTTATGAGACATCCACAAATCGCCGCCGCATGGTTACCGAAAGGCAAAGCATGTTATTCTTAGATAGACACTTACGAAGTGTATTGACAACTCATAAAGAGGAGTAGCCACCCGTGCTGGCACCTGCAAAAAAAACCGATGTTATTGAGCGCTTTCGTACCCATGCGAGCGACACTGGCAGCCCTGAAGTGCAGATCGCGATTCTGAGCGAACGCATTACGGAGCTGACCGACCACTTCAAGGCCCACGATAAAGACCATGCATCTCGACGTGGTCTGTTGATGATGGTGAGCAATCGCCGCCGTCTATTGGACTACTTGAAGACACACGACACTGATCGCTACCGGGAAGTTATTGGCAAACTGGGCATCCGCAAGTAAGCGGCAGCGACGTTGCGCAGAGTCTAGGCCTGCGAGCGTGGTTGAGCCTGAGCATTGCGGCATTCGAGCGGAAGTGGACGTGACTGCTTCCGCGCAATTTAGAACTTCCTATTACCGCCGCCGCCCAACTTTCCCACAATCCAGCCTGTCTGCACCCCCGCCCCACTACAGCAACATTTGAGGACTCTATGAAACATGAAGTCACCGTCGAATTGACCGGCGGCAAGCGACTCACCTTTGAAACAGGCCGCATGGCCAAGCAGGCTTCAGGGGCCGCATTGGTAACCCTGGGCGACACAGTAGTTCTGTCCACCGCCGTTGCCTCGCCCGATCCGAAAGAGGGCATCGATTTCTTTCCCCTGACCGTCGATTATCGCGAGTACACCTACGCGGGTGGACGCATTCCCGGCGGATTCATTAAACGTGAAGGCCGTCCCAGCGAGCGCGAAGTGCTTACCTGCCGCCAGATTGACCGCCCCATTCGCCCGCTATTCCCTGAAGGCTTCCGCAATGAGACGCAGGTCATCGCGCTGGTCTTTTCCGCGGACAAGGAAAACGATCCGGATATCATCGGCATCAACGCTGCCTGCTGTGCGCTGGCGCTCTCCGATATTCCGTTCGGCGGTCCGGTCGGCGCAGTCCGTGTCGGTCGAGTGGACGGACAATTCATCATCAATCCCAGCTATGCCGAGCTTCGTGCCGGAGACATGAGCATCACCGTCGTCGGTACACCCGATGGCATTGTGATGATCGAATCCGGCGCCAAGCAAGTGAGCGAAGACGCAGTCGTCGACGCCATCGAATTTGCCCACACTGAGATCAAAAAGATCTGCGCTGCCATTACCGAATTAGTAGGCAAAGCTGGCAAGCCGAAGCGCGAAGTGAAGCCTGTTGAGTTCGACCAGGCCTATTACGATGAACTCTACGCCAAGGTCGGGGACCGTCTGAAGGATGCGCTCGATACGCACAAGCATCCGAAGTTCGATAGCTATGCATTGGTCAAGCAGATCAAGGACGAACTGAAAGCCGCGCTGCCTGCCGACGATGCAGTCGCGCCGAAGAAGCTCTCCAAATATTACGAGGCCATTCGCGAAAATATTTTCCGCGATCAGGTGATCAAGGAACGCGTTCGTCCAGACCGTCGCCAGTTCGACGAGATTCGGGCCATTTCGATCGAGGTGGGCGTGTTGCCGCGGGTTCACGGCTCGGCGCTGTTTACTCGCGGAGAGACGCAGGCCCTGGTCACCGCGACCCTCGGCACGCTGGATGATTCACAGAGGCTGGAAACGTTCGAAGGCGAGCAGAGAAAACGCTTCATGCTTCACTATAATTTTCCACCGTTTTCCGTTGGAGAAGTTGGACGTATGACCGGCGTTGGCCGTCGCGAGATTGGCCATGGGGCGCTGGCGGAACGGGCCATTACAGCTGTACTTCCCACAGAAGCCGAGTCGCCATACACGGTGCGTATCGTCTCCGACATACTTGAGTCGAACGGCTCTTCTTCCATGGCGACTGTTTGCGGCGCAAGTCTTGCGCTGATGCAGGCTGGAATTCCTCTGAAGTCTTCCGTCGCTGGGGTTGCGATGGGTCTGGTCAAGGAAGGCGAACAGTATTCCATTCTGACCGACATCGCTGGAGCGGAAGACCACTACGGCGACATGGACTTCAAGGTTGCCGGTACGCGCACTGGTATTACCGCGTTGCAAATGGACATTAAAATTAGCGGCGTTACGGGCGACATCATGCGCGAAGCGCTGGCCCAGGCCCGCGCGGGCCGGATCTTCCTGCTCGACAAAATGGATGCTGTCCTGGCGGAATCGCGGACTGAGAAATCGCAGTTTGCTCCGCGTATTCACACCATGCAGATTCCAGTCGATAAAATTCGCGATCTGATCGGGCCTGGCGGCAAGACCATTCGCGGCATTATCGAAGCTACCGGCGTCAAGATCGACGTCGATGACACCGGCAAGGTCAATGTCGCGTCCGCGGATGCGGACGGCCTCAAGCGCGCCATCGAGACCATCAGCAATCTTACGGCGGTGCCGGAAGTTGGCAAGACGTACCTGGGCAAGGTTGTCCGTTTGGCGGAGTTTGGCGCGTTCGTCGAAATCTTTCCCGGTACGGATGGCTTGTTGCATATCAGCGAAATCGCCGAGCATCGCGTCCATGAAGTAAAGGACGAGTTGAACGACGGCGACCAAATCCTCGTAAAGGTGCTGGGCATCGAAGGCAACCGCATCAAGCTGTCCCGCAAGGCTGTCTTGAAAGAACAGCGCATCAAGTTGGGACTGCCCGACCCGAATGCCGGTGGTCATGTTTCCGACATGGCTGCGAGCGCGCACTCTTCCGGTGAGCATCAGCCCAGCTCGAACGGCAGCACCATCGTGCTGGAAAGCGGCGACTTCGATGACGAAGGCGGCGAAACTTCCGGTGCGCCGAACTTCAATCGCGCGGAAGGTGCTCCCCGTCCTGCGGGTTCACCGCAGACTCCTGGCGGACGCGGCCCGGGCGGCAACAACCGTCGTCGCCGTCGTCCCGGCGGAGGTGGCGGCAGGTCCGGCGGTTCAGGCGGCGGTAGCCGACGCTCGTAAGCATTCTTCATCTGCGGGCTGCATGTCATAATGCAGCCCGCTTTTCCTTGCACTGGACATTCTTCAAACATCCCGCATGAAAGCACGCTTGATTCTCGCCATGGTGACGCTGGCCCTCGTCTGGGGAAGTACCTGGATGGCGATCAGTGTCCTCGTCAAGGCTGTCCCTCCACTCCACAGCGCATCGCTCCGCTTCTTATTGGCCGCAGTCGTTTTGCTTCCGGCCATCCAGTGGAAGCGGCTTCCGTGGCCTACAGGTCGCGGACTGCACGCGACAATTCTACTCAGCCTGAGCATGATTGCCTTGCCCTCGGCGCTGGTCTTCTGGTCGGAGCAGCGGCTTTCCTCCGGACTGACCGCGTTATTGTTTGGCGCGATGCCACTGCTGACGGCAATTTTGACGCCGTGGATGGCGGGACGCCCGCCGCGGCGGGTGCCGCGCACCGCATGGCAGGCAATGATCGTCGGCCTTGGCGGCCTGGGCATCGTATTTTCCGGAGTGATCTCGACTTCGCTCTCGCAAGCGCTAGGAGCATTTGGCGTTTTGCTTGCAGTGCTGCTGTACGCCGCTTCCTCGGTCTATGGCAAGGAGGCGTTGCAGACCGTACATCCCTTCGTCAGTACCGCCATCCAGTTTTTTCTAGGAGGCATCTGGCTGGCGTTGGCGAGCTTAATTTTTGAACGCGGAAAGCCTTCCGCATGGAGTGTGCAGTCCCTGGTCGCTCTTGTATTTCTCAGCGTCTTCAGCAGCGCGCTCAGCTTTACTCTGTATTACTGGTTGTTACAGCGGATTGAGGCGTATCAACTCACCAGTCTACAGTTGGTCGTTCCAATTATTGCCGTGGCCGAGGGAGCACTGTTCATGTTCGAGCCCGTTCCGTGGAGCATGATCGTTGGCGCGGCCGTTGTATTGGGAAGTGTCATTTTCGTCATGCGCTCCAGGCAGGAGGATGAGCAGGGAATTGCGCTCCAACTGGGCAAGTAGAGGACCGCGTTACGAGATAATTTCCTTCTGTCCTGAATGCCAGCTTGTATAGGCAGCATCGAGCGCAAGTTGATTTTTCAGACCATCTTCACCCGCTGCGGCGTACACGCCATGGCCCTGGATGGCCGCGCTGAAAGCGTCTAGCATTCTGCTGTATGCATCTGAATTCGACACCTGCTGGTGGTCGATGACTTTGCCGCTCTGTAGCAAGCGAATGTCCACGGGATTGTTGATAGACAGGCAGCTTTCAGCCTGGATCATTCCGCTTTCGCCAATGATTTCTACCAGCGTCCGATACTCGGAGCGAAAGCTCAGCATGACCGACCCGATGGTGCCGCGCATGAAGTCCAGGGTGAGCGCCGCGCTCGCTTCCACAGCTCCCGATTGCGCATCGCTATGGGCCATCGTCGTGACTGCGGCAACATCGTCCTGCAGAATGAAGCGCAACGCATCCAGGCAGTGAATGCCGATATCTCCTATAGGTCCACCGCGCGCGAGAGATGGATCGTAGATCCATGCACGAGGGCTTCGCTCGCCACGGAAATAAAATTGGGCGGTTGCAAAAATCGGCTTTCCGACTCTGCCAGCCTCGACCCAGTCGCGGATGACATTTACGCTGCGGCTATAACGAAAATTTTGCGCCACGCCGAAGAGCACGTTCGCTTTTCGCGACGCGGCCAGCATCTGTTTCACTTCCTGGACATCCATAGCAAGGGGCTT
The DNA here is from genome assembly GCA_021790655.1 of Acidobacteriota bacterium. Classification (GTDB taxonomy): domain Bacteria; phylum Acidobacteriota; class Terriglobia; order Terriglobales; family Acidobacteriaceae; genus JAKAAZ01. The sequence goes on from JAJYGR010000155.1 coordinate 6,899, forward strand.
CTCACACAACACTGGCTTGTTATGGCTTAATGCCAGTAGGGTGTCGCGCATGTGGAAGGCATCCGGCGAAGTAACAAATACTGCATCGATATCGGGCGAGGCGCACAGTTCTTCGGCGGACGTAAATACGTGTTCGATGCTGTATTCCCGGGCATTTGCCTGCGCCTTCTCAAAATCTCTGCGCCAGATGCCAACGAGTTTCGATCCTTTCGCGCCAGCGAACGCGGGAACCAGGCGCTTCCTGCCATGATGACCAAACCCAAGGATGCCGTAGCGAGTCATGTGTGGCCTTTCAGTTTCTATTTTGGTAGGAACCCATCTCCGCAGTCCATAGCAAAAAGTGCAGCAGGCGGCCTTTTTCGGTAGAAAAAAATTTCCAGAATATGCGCGCGTCAATCGTGTTTGCCGGAATGCCGGAGTAGGTCTCTATCCGCCAGCGTAGATAAGGACTGCGCCATGGTCGCAGCCAATGGCCACGCATTGCATGAAAGGCGAATCGAATAGGCGCCAAGTATTTTCGCATCGCAGAACCACTTCGCTATTCGCAGCGCGACAACTACGCAGTGACCTGCGCGGCACTCGCTTCGTTCTCACGGAAAACATTGCCGATGCGGCGTATCTTTGCGCCTACGCCGCGCAGCTTTTCTTCAATCCGCTCATAGCCGCGGTCGATATGATACACACGGTCGATGATCGTTTCTCCCTCCGCCACCAAAGCGGCCAGCACCAGCGAGGCGGAAGCGCGCAGATCGGATGCCATCACAGCAGCGGATGAAAGGGAAGTCTTGCCGCGCACAGTTGCGGTCCGGCCATCCACGCGAATGTTCGCGCCCATGCGGACCAGTTCCTGCACATGCATAAAGCGGTTCTCGAAGATATTTTCTGTGACCAATGAAGTGCCTTCCGCCTGGGTCGCAAACGCCATGAACTGGGCCTGCATATCGGTAGGGAAGCCGGGATATTCTTCAGTCGAGATGTCAGCGCCGCGCACAGCGCCCTGGCTGGTCACGCGGACCGTGTCGTCCGTAAGATCGCATTGCACGCCGCACTCGCGCAGTTTGTGGACCACAGCGGAAAGGTGTTTCGGGTTGCAGCCTGCCAGAGTAATGTCTCCGCCAGTGATCGCTCCTGCGACCAAAAACGTACCGGCTTCAATGCGGTCTGGATTGATGCGGTGCCTGGCGCCATGGAGCCGCTCCACACCCTGCACGCGAATCGTGGGAGTGCCTGCTCCCTCAATGCGCGCGCCCATGGCCGTTAGCAGGGAAGCGAGGTCAGTCACTTCCGGCTCTCGCGCACAATTTTCCATCAGCGTTTCGCCTTCAGCAAGCACGGCCGCCATCAGCAGGTCTTCCGTTCCGGTGACTGTGATTTTGTCGAAGACGATATGCGCGCCGCGCAGTCGTTTCGCGCGAGCTTCGAGATAGCCGTGCTCCTGCAAAATCTCCGCGCCCATGGCCTGTAGCCCTTTGATGTGCAGATCGATGGGGCGACCGCCAATGGCGCAGCCGCCGGGCATTGCGACACGCGCCATGCCAGTTCGCGCGATTAGCGGGCCAAGCACCAGCGAAGAGGCGCGCATGGTTTTGACGATTTCATATTTAGCAACGGGATCGGACAGCAAAGCGCAGCGAATGCGTGTGCGATGATGCGCGCGGCCATAGCCCAGCTCCACCTCGGCGCCCATGGAGGAAAGCAGCTTGCGTTCCGTTTCAATGTCGCGGACATCCGGGACATTTTCCAGAATAACTTCTTCTTCAGTTAGGATGGCGGCGGCCATGCACGGGAGTGCGGAATTCTTCGCGCCGCTAATGCGGACTGTACCTTGCAGCGGTATTCCGCCGCGAATAATGAACTTGTCCATGCGGGTCTAAAACTCTTTCTCGTATCGAATGTACCTGAAGGGTGCTGAGAGCCATCTTAAAGATCAAGCGTGGTGTCTTCAATCGCGCGGCGTACATTTCCGTCGGACTTCGCGAGCCTTCGCACGGCTTCCTGCTTATCGACTTTTGCCTTCAACATCACCAGCGCAATGGGAACACTTTTGCCGGCAGCCTTTATCGTCCGGACTGCTGTCTCATGGTCCACGTTGCACGACTGGGTCAGGATGCGGATACCGCGTTCGACAAGTTTTGAGTTCTTCATGTGTACGTTCACCATCAGGTTCTCGTACACATAGCCCAGTCGCGTCATCGCACCGGTTGTGATCATGTTCAGGATCATTTTCTGCGCAGTGCCAGCCTTCATACGCGTTGAACCCAGTACAACTTCCGGCCCCACGTCCGCCACGATAGTGACATCCGCCACAGTAGCCAGTTCCGAGTGGTAGTTACAGGTGACGGCAGCCGTTTTGGAGCCTCGCCCGCGCGCATACTCGATCGCAGCAACTACATACGGAGTGCGTCCGCTGGCAGAGATGCCGATGATAATGTCTTTGCGGGTAGGTCGTCGGCGGGCGATGTCCCGCTGACCCAGCTCGCGCGAGTCTTCATTGACTTCCATCGCGGACGCCAAAGCTTTGGGTCCGCCAGCCATGATGTACTGGACGGTCTGCGGCGATGTGGAATAGGTGGGCGGAATCTCAGATGCATCCAGAGCGGCAATGCGACCGCTTGAACCGGCGCCAACATAAATCAACCGTCCACCATCTCGCAGACAGCGGGCGACATTGTCGATGACGGTGGCAATCTCCGGTAAAGACTTCTTGATAGCGGCTGCAATCCTTGCGTCTTCGTGGTTGATGATGCGAGCGATTTCCACAGCAGACTTCGTATCAAAGCCCTGGGAGGCTTCGTTCGCGCTCTCGGTGGTCAGCTGTTGTAGATCTGTGATCGGGCCTTTGCCGTTATTTTCGGCATTGTTGACCCGTGTATCGATCGTGCTAGTTGCGTTTGCCATAGACTGAAAACACCGCCTCAAGCTGCAAAATACCCTGTTGGAATTGTATCGCCTTGGCAGGCCATCTCGAACAAGCTTATTTGCCGAAGCCCATTTCCCGCATAAGGGCGTTATGGAAGAGCGGGCGTACCTGCTGGATTTTCTTAGAAATCCCATCCGCTCCATTGCCGGGAAAGGCGCGGTTCGTCAGCAGGACGATGGCCAGATCCTTATCCAGATCTATCCAAAGGGAGGTCCCAGTATAGCCAAGGTGCCCAGCCGAGTGTGCGCTGAAATACTGGCCAGCGGATGACTGTGCCGAAGGAGTGTCCCAGCCTAGCGCTCGTGTCGTATGTGTTGGCTCGATCTGGCGGGTGGTGAACAACGAAACGGTCTCCGCATGAAATATAGGTTCGCCACCTCGAAGAATGCAGTCCGCAAAGCGCAAAGTGTCTGCAACATTTGAGAAGACACCAGCGTGACCGCCGACCCCGCCCAGCACCCAGCAGTTGGCATCATGCACTTCACCCTGGAGAAGGCGATGCCGAAAGGCATCGTCAATCCCGGTCGGGGGAATCGATGGCCTGATTGCCTGGGGCGGGCAATAGGATGTCGCGAACATTTGCAACGGGATGAAAATCTCGCGTCGGCAAAACGTGTCCAGACGTTCCTCTGCTAGCGTTTCCAGCAGATGTCCCAGCACAATAAACCCAATATCGGAATATACGGCGAGCGTGCCCGGATCGCGCTCGAGCGACATGTCCAGGCAAGCATCGAGCAGCGACTGTGCTGTTGCACAGCTTTCAAACAGACGCGCGTATGCAGGCAAGCCGGAAGTGTGTGCCAGTAGCATACGCGGCGTGACAGCGCGCTTCCGGCTGTCGGATGCTTCTTTCTTAATAAACTCTGGCAGGCGATTGCAAACCGGCTCGTCCAGGTCAAGTTGCCCCCGTTGCCATAACAGCATCGCCATGGCCGTGGTTGCCATCACCTTACTGACGCTGGCCATATCGAAGACTGTTTCTGGTAAAACAGGATGCGCAAACGGTTCATAAGTAAATCGGCCTACAGCTTCCATCGCCAGCACGCCACCACGCATCCATACGCCATAGGCCGCGCCCGGAAAGGCGTGATTTTCTATGGCTTCCACCAAAACGCCATGGGCGACAAGGAAGCGTGGATTGGATGGATTGGACACCCCCTCAGCCTAGCGCGAGTTGGCGTTCCAGGAAAGGAGGGCAGCGTAAAGAAGAATAATTTCATTTAAAAACCTGTCAGGCCCCAATATCGCGGCTCTCTTGGAAGCGGGCGATGCGTCCATTTGAAGAAAGCCCTTTTGAATTCCTGCTATTGAAGAGGAGGGAATTCCACCAAGCATTTATTATTGAGAAATAAGGACCCTGTTTCCAGTGCAATCTTTCGAAGAAAAGCCAAACTCCGATCCATCGCAGTCCACGGATTTCCCCTCACCGCAAGTTGAGCCTAAGAAGCAGGACTTAGCCCTGAAGATGTGGTTGCGAGACCTGCTGACGTCCATCGTCGTTGCCTTCCTCATCATCACGTTTCTATACCAGCCGGTGCGCGTGGAAGGCACCAGCATGATGCCGGAGTTGCGCGATCAGGAACGCCTGTTCATCAATAAATTCGAGTATCATTTTGAGCCGATCCATCGTGGCGATGTGGTGGTCTTTCACTATCCACTTAATCCGGTCAAGAGTTACATCAAGCGCGTAATAGCGGTCCCGGGGGACGACGTATCGGTCCAGGACGGCCAGGTATACGTGAATGGCAGACCGCTGCGAGAGCCGTATGTGCCGCAGCAATATCACGATAATCGCTCTTATCCTGAAACTGTACTGAAGGCGAACCAATATTTTGTGATGGGGGACCACCGCCTGATTTCAAGCGACAGCCGGGATTTCGGACCCGTCAACCGAAATTTAATTTATGGCAAAGCGTCCTTTGTCTACTGGCCTACGAACGAAATGGGCGTAGTCCGATAGGTTCAGATGTACAGTGTCTGTCCAATCTTCCACAGAGCTGCCCGTAAGACTCTGTTAAACTTATTAAAATCCACTACGTGGAGACGCGATGCAGGCCATACTTGCGCTCGAAGATGGGCGTATCTTTCGGGGCCTCGGGTATGGGGCCAAGGCGGAATGCTACGGTGAGGTCGTTTTCAACACCTCACTCTCCGGGTATCAGGAAATTTTTACCGACCCCTCCTATGCGGGACAGATCGTTGTCCTCACCAATCCTCAAATCGGCAATTACGGCACCAACAATGCCGACAACGAAGCGACCCGACCTTACATTGAAGGTCTGGTGACCCGCGAATTTTCTCCCGTCAGCTCCAACTGGCGCTCACAGCAGGTTGCGGATGAGTATCTGGAGCGCTTCAATGTTCCTGTCATCTCAGAGATCGATACTCGCGCGCTGGTTCGGCATCTGCGTACTTATGGAGTGATGCGCGGCGTCATATCCTCGCTGGAAACGAATCCAGAGGTGTTGATCGCAAAGGCGCGGTCGATTCGCAAGATGGATGGTACGGACCTCGCCAGCGTGGTGACGACGAAAGTCCGTTACGAATGGGACACGGCTGATCCGCAGAATGCCAACGAAGATCCGCTCGCTACAGGCCCGCAGGCCCCAATGCCAGAACCTGACCTGCATGTCGTCGCCTACGACTACGGCATCAAGAGGAATATTCTTAGGATGCTGACGCAGCAGGGTTGCCGCGTAACGGTCGTTCCCGCGCAGACCTCTGCCGAGGACGTACTGGCTCTGAATCCGAACGGCGTGTTTCTGTCGAACGGCCCCGGCGACCCGGAACCCGTCACCTATGCGCAGGAAAATATTCGTCGGCTGATGGGAAAAATACCAGTCTTTGGGATTTGCCTAGGTCATCAACTGATCGGCCTGGCATTGGGAGGCAAGACCTACAAGCTAAAGTTTGGACATCATGGCGGCAATCATCCGGTGCAGCATACTGGCTCCGGCAAGGTGGAGATTACGGCGCACAACCACAACTATGCTGTCGATGCGGATTCACTCAAGGAAAGCGAAGTCGACCTGACGCACATCGACCTGAACGACAACACTCTCGAAGGGCTGCGCCATCGCTCTCTGCCACTGTTCAGCGTGCAGTACCATCCGGAAGCCAGCCCCGGCCCGCACGATTCGCATTATCTCTTCAAAGATTTCCGCAAAATGATGGAGGAGTGGAAGAAGTGAAGAATTTCGATGTGCGATTAGGGGATATGTTGGAAATTGAGCCTTTCACCTTGAACGGTGTCGAGTTTTCATCTTCTACACTTTCTTTGAAACCTGTAAGGAGATTCTTGGAAAACCTGATGTGCCTCATGATTGAGGCTGAGCATGAAATGCCTCAATTGATGACTCGGCAGAAATGTTAAACTTGTTTAACAGAGAGGTGCAGACATGCTAGGAGTACGTTTAGAACCAGAAATCGAGAAACGCCTGGAGCGGCTTGCAAAGAAAACGGGACGGACCAAGAGTTATTACGCAAAAGAAGCGATTCGGCAATATATAGAGGACCGCGA
>JAJYGR010000282.1 GCA_021790655.1 Acidobacteriota bacterium
CTCCAGTTGAGAACAGTTACGCAGTAGAAACTGGCCATCCCCCAGGTTCCACAAAAAATCCATAAAGTCGTACAGCTTCCAGTTCGCCTGCTTTTCAAGCTTTCCAGACGGAACATCCAAAACAACCGCGCGCACCATGCGTTCCGAGTCATTGTCAGAGCAATTGCTGTCTCGCTCCAGCAGGCCCATCGTATTGAACGTAAAAAGCAAATGGCTTGCATCGATATATTGCAGGTTGACCATTGCATAGAAAGAGAAAGAGGGCAACACCCCGGGTGCTCGGTACCCTAGCGCCTCTACGGGAATCCTAAACTCGGGCCGCGCGCTGTCGTCATAGACCCGGACAGGCGGATGGCTCTTTTGGGCATGCATCGAGGCTGACAGCAATATCGAAACAACTAAAAGGATCGCATGCGGAAAGAGAGGGGACCGGCCAACTTGGCTGAACTGGATCATACAAATAGCTACATATCCTGTAGGACGCTTTCCTATTGACTTCGCCATCGGACAAGTTTCTGATGGAAGCGCAAGGTACTTACAACAAATTACGCTTCTTAGCGAAAGGAACCAAGACGGATGGTTGCTCGAAAATTGTTACGCCACGCTATGGCTGTGGCATTTCCCCTCATGGCTGGCGCATTCTGCCTTCCCACCCAGGGACAAGGCCCTACCTCTTCCACAGCCAAAATAGAGTCGCAAAAGATTTCTCCTATTCCCGGCTTCGACACCGGCATCATGGATACAGGGGCAGATCCTTGCAACGATTTCTACCAATATGCGTGTGGAAAGTTCTCGCAGAAATACCCCATCCCGGCCGACCTGCCGATCACCGATCAGTTTGAAAATCTAAATGAATATAACCGCCAACTGCTGCATGGCATTCTGGAGCAGGCGGCAAAGCCCAGCGGCAACCGCCCAGCCGATGAACAAAAAATTGGCGATTACTACGCCAGTTGCATGGACACCGCTGCCATCAATGCAGACGGCCTTAAACCTCTACAGCCGGAACTGGACCGCATAGCGGCACTCAAGAACAAGAAAGAACTTCCCTCGCTGATTGCGCATTACCAGAAGATCAGCGTCGGCGCTTTCTTCGACCTCGGCTCCATGCAGGACTTTAAGGACGCGACCAAGGAAATCGCCGTTGTCGACCAGGGTGGTCTCGGGCTTCCGGAGAAAGACTATTACCTGCGTAACGACGCCAAAAGCGCCAAGCTGCGCCAGCAATATCTCTCCCACATGACCAATATGCTCAAGTTATACGGCGAGCCAGCGGGCAAGGCCGCAGCCGATGCCAAAGCTGTGCTGGCGCTCGAAACCTCCATGGCAAGGGCCTCAATGGGCGTTGTAGAGCGGCGCGACCCGCACAAGACCTACCACATCGAAACCATAGCGACACTGGCGACCACCGATCCCATGTTGCACTGGAACACGCTACTGAAGGACGCCGGCGCACCCACGGTCAGCACGCTGAATGTGGCCAACCCAGCCTACTTCCAGGCGCTCAACGGCATTCTCGCGCAAACGAACATGGCGACCATCCGAAACTATCTGCGGGTGCATCTGCTCGACTCCTTTGCTTCGCGGCTGCCCAAGGCGTTCGATGAAGAGAGCTTCGACTTCTATGGCCGCAAGCTAAGTGGTGTCCCTAAAATGCAGGTCCGTTGGAAGCGTTGCGTCTCGGCGACGAACGGTGCCCTGGGCGAAGCGCTGGGCAAGGTCTATGTTGAAAAATATTTTGCCGGCGACAGCAAACAGAAGACCCTCGACATGGTGAAGGCGATCGAAGCCGCCATGAACCAGGACCTGACTTCGCTGACATGGATGGGGCCGGAAACGAAAGTCAAAGCCATTCGGAAACTCGACCTCATCACCAACAAAATCGGCTATCCGGACAAATGGCGGGACTATTCCAAGTTGTCGATTACACGCAACGATGCGCTGGGGAACTCCATTCGCGCGCGCAAGTTTGAATCGGCCCGGCAGTTGAATAAGATCAACAAGCCCGTCGACAAGAACGAATGGAGCATGTCGCCGCCGACTGTAAATGCCTACTACGACCCCAGCATGAACAACATCAACTTCCCTGCCGGAATCTTGCAGCCCGCATTCTACGACAAAACTGCGCCGGAACAAGTGAATTACGGCCACATTGGCGCAGTCGTCGGGCATGAACTGACTCATGGCTTCGACGATCAGGGTAGCCAGTTCGACGGCTACGGCAACCTGAAAGATTGGTGGACGCCGGAAGATAAAAAGCAGTTCAACACGCGCACGGCCTGCATCGTCAATGAGTATGACGGCTTTGTCGCCGTCGATAGCCTGCACGTTAACGGCGCGCTGACGCTGGGAGAAAATACGGCGGACAACGGCGGCATCCGACTGGCTTACATGGCCATGGAGGCCTACGCAGCCCAGCACAACATCGACCTGACGAAGAAGATGGGCAACTTTACGCCAGAGCAGCAATTCTTCATCGGCTACGCGCAGAACTGGTGTACGAATGCGCGTCCTGCCTTCGTCAGAATGCTGGTGCAGACTGACCCCCATTCGCCGGACCAGTTCCGCGCCAACGGCGTCGTCCGCAACATGCCGGAGTTTGCCCACGCTTTTAGCTGCAAGAAAGGCGCGCCGATGGCTCCCGTGGACCGCTGCCGCGTCTGGTAGCGCATTTGAGCACTTCAGCAAAAACATGGGCGCGGCCTTCGGGTCGTGCCCATGTTATTTCTCTGTCAAAGTAGAAGAGTGGCTCCATATTCCATGACAAATACTCACCCTCGCTATCGCGCCACCTTCGGGTATGCTGCCTGTGCATTAGCGGGCGGGTTATGGGGAACGGGGTTCTTCTTCGGCAAGATCGCCATGCGCGAGATGAGCTCGGCGCACATGGTGCTCTACCGTTTTCTCTTTGCATGCCTTGGTCTTGCTCCGGTGTTGTGGTTGCGTCGTCCCGGCCTCAACGCTCGAGAGTGGCGCATTCTTCTGATTGCCGCCTTCCTCGGTGTTCCGGTGCAATTTCTATTGCAATTCGCCGGACTCGCCCGCACCACCGTCTCTCACGCCGCGCTGATGGTCGGCACCTTGCCCGTCGTGCTCGCGGTGGGCGCAGGCATCTTTGCCCACGAGCGGTTGGACCGCATCGGTTGGGTCGCATTGGCGGCATCCACCACTGGGGCCGCGCTGATTGCGCTCGGCGGCCCTTATCATGCTGCCCGCGGCGACTCTCCCAGCCTGGTCGGCGACCTGATGATCGTCATCTCTCTGATGATTTCTCTCGTCTGGATTTTGATGAATCAGCGACTGCTGCGCGACCACTCGCCGCTTGTCGTCACCGCCTATGGCTTGAGCGCGGGCACCGTCATGCTGTCCGCGTGGGTCTTTTCCGTGGATGGCCCGCCGCCCATCCACATCTCGCTGAACGGGTGGCTGGCGCTGGCGGCGAGCGGCCTGCTCTGTACGGCCAGCACCACTCTGCTGTGGAACTGGGGACTGACGCGCGTGCCCGCCTCCCGCGCCGGAGTGTTTTTGAATCTGGAGCCGATGATCGGCTCGCTGCTTGGTGTCGGACTACTCGGCGAACATCTCGGTCCCGCCGCCTGGGTGGGCGGAGCCATGATTCTCAGCGCCGCCATCACGCTGACCTCGCGCCCGGGTAGCCATGCAGAAGATGAACGGCTGGTTGCGTGAGCAGAGTGGGAGAACGCATCTATTTGGCCCCCCGGAGAACAATACCTGCGTAGTTTGGCAAAGGGTCAGTTCTGGATTTCAGCGCGGCGTTCTCGGAGCGCCTGTAAATCGACTCCGAACTCTGCCTCCAAGAAGCGCAAAGTGGCTGGCTGCCCTTCCAATGAGGCGCGGACAAGCGGGGTGGTATAAATACCTGGCTTCGCCTTCTTGGCATTCTCTGGCTCAACAGCACACTGCCAGTTCACGAGTGCGACGTATTCGCACAGCTCATCTAAATCGATATGTTCAGACATATTCTTGCAATCAAGAGGATGTTTCGTTAGAGGAATATCTGCGATTGAAACCTGGCGGATTGGCATCGCCTTTTTGACAATGCGACCGATGCCAACGAAACCATGCTTCTTTAGATAGGCCGCGATGATGTCGCCTTTCCGGAAAGCGCATATCTGGTCGCGCCAACGTTTGCCTTGACCAGCGGATATGAAGCCCAGCTTTTTGCAATCGGACCAACTTCGATGTTCACCCTCTCCTACATTGAAATAATAAATTCCTTCCATGTAATCGAAGCCCGATAGCTCCAAATGAAGCTTGTTGTGGGGTCGAAAATTTTCAGAGTAGTTACCTGTGGCTTGATTGGTGAGAGTTTTGCCTAACTTCCAGAGAAGAGTTTTCTCTATCAGGAAAGCCTCGCGCTCAGAAAGTCCGCGCGCAATCACACGGATTGTCGGCGTGAGTCCTTCCTCTTTGATTGCAGCGATTCTTCTTGTCTTGTCGGAATCAAGTTCGTCCGTGAGATGTGCGTCTTTCCGGCGATCTTTTCCCTTGCCGTAGTAAAACTCTTCGAGATTCCTTGGGTCTATGTAGACGTAGACGTAATAGTCGTTCATGCCAGTTATCCTCCTCGATGGAAGCTTTTCGGCCTAGCGAGCCGAAACTGCCTTCGGATTTCCAATCCTCGCCAAATCGATCACCATCCGCTCCAGCACCAGCGTCTTGTCCGGGGGCGACGAGCGGATCTCTAAATCGGCGCGGGCGATGCGCTCCAGCATCTGCATTAAATCCCTGCGCGTTTTATAGCGCCGCGCCTGCCGAATTAACTCGTCTACGGCGAACGGAGGCACGCGAAATCCTGGCCACAGCGCCTGCCAGATTGCACGCGAATCGCGAACATTTTTTTCCAATATCACCAGCATTTGTCGGAAGGTCTTCGCCAGCATGTGCAGATGACCGATCGCGCCATCTTCCCCGCTGTCGCTTGCATTCAGCAGCCCGTGCAGCAACATCAAGGCGCGCGCAGCATCATGCGCGGAGATTGCATCGGTCAGTTCATACAGCGAGCGCTGCTTGGCGGAAACGACCATCTCCTCCACATCAGCCAGCGTAATTTTTCTCTTCTTGTCGACGAACAGCACCAGCTTTTCCATCTCGGAGGCAATCCGCATCAGGTCGCTGTGGAGCGCATCCACCAGTTCGCGCGCGGCGTCGGCCTGTAGCTCCACGCTGCGCGCTTCGGCAGTCTGAATGGCCCATCGCATCGCGTCGGCCTCGTCCGGCTGGCTCAGTTCGATGATGCCGCACGCGTCGCCCAGCGTTTCGCGGATGCGCTCATAGCGGTCTTTGTCCTGCATGTCCATGCGGCGCACATCGTTGGGAATGTGCAGGTGGTCGGCCACAAAAACAAGCAGCGCCTGCGGATTCGGTAGCTTTAGATACTTTTGGACCGCGGCAAACTCTTCTTTTTTTGCGCCGCGCTGATAGAGCAGTTTAACGTTGCGCACAAAAATCACCTGAAACGGGGCCATCAGCGACGGCGTGCTCACCTGATCGATGGCATCGAAAATATTCGCTTCCGAAAGGTCCACATCGCTGACGCAATATTCGCGAAACTGAGGATCGACCAGCGCATCCAGAATGCCGCGACGACATTGCTGTTGCAGGTAAGCCTCATCGCCCAGCAAAACATATCCAGGGCGACGCGCGTCCGTGCGCACCTCTTGTAGCAGCCGCTCCATGGCCAGAAAACCGCCGCTAAGCTTCGACTTGGGATTCTCCCGCGTATTCGCCACCATTAGAAGGACTCCAGCATATTGCTCACCAGCGACTGGGCAAAATCGTGCGCCATGCGATGCACTGCCGGACGGTCTTCCTGAATGAAACTCGAAAGGTCCGCCGTCTCCTGATACTGCGAGCGAAACAGGAAATGATCGTTTTTATACAGCACTTTTCCGGCAGCGTCGTCCAGCACCACGCTGGCCGTAATGGTGATGACGTAGCTCGAAGACTGGCCGGTCTGCGAGTTGTAAGTGAGAGGCGTATACGTCTCTGTCAGGATCGTTCCATGCAGCGTAGCATCCGCCGGGCGAGGATGGTCGCTCTCCGTCACATGATCTTTAGTGCGGCTGGTCAACTGCTGCACCACTGCGTCCGTAAAGGCAACTTCCGTGTGGTAATTTTCCACCTTGGTCTGAAAAATCGGCACGTCGATGGTGCCAATGTCCGACGGCAAATGGGTCGCGCTCCCTGCGGTGTGGTAGCCGCACCCGGCGGCAGAAAGCATCAACAAGCAGGCGAGAATGGCAACAGGGCGCATAGTCAAAGAGGAACATCTTGATTGTACGATTTTCAATTGTGCGATTTTTATTGCGATTCAGAAATGTTGACAGTTGCGGGTGCCCCAGATGCGCCGCGTACTTTGCGGCTTATCTGAGAAATAGCAGTACCCTATAGCGAGGGAATGAGGCCCGCCCACATCTCCCCGCAAAAAACGCGGGTAGATATGGGGCACACGTCCGGATGCGGTGCCCAAGTCGCGACTCTGAGACCTGGAATTCAGCGGTGCTGGTTTACCCGAATCAGGGAACACTCATGACACGCTGCTCGAACATCTGCCTTAAAAGAACCGCTTTAATTCCCTCCAGACATCGAAGAAGCGGCGTGATCGTTGCCCTGAAAGCTTGCCCAGGGACTGCCCTTCATATCGCGAAGCAACGATTTTTCCCACGCAAATTGTGGATGCTGGGAGAGGAATGGCTGGGCGAGAAAATCCTGCCCGCATGGACGGCCAATGCGCGCCAGAATGGACATTTTGCTGGCCATCGAGCTGTCCGTAGTCTTCGCGTTTACCGCGCCTGCCGGATCGTACGGCGGATAGCCCCACTCAGGAATCCCACGCTTTGAGGTATCGACGTGACCGCAGAGCGTGCGTTCGCTGGGACTTTCTTTTTTGGTGTAGGCATCGAAATGGTCGGCCAGGAATTTTTGCGCGAGTTGCGCATCGATCTGTCCTTTATATTGCGCCATCAACTGCTTCCAGCGCGTGTGACGGGCATTGTCGGAACTCGCTGGATTATTAGGATTGAAGTTCGTTTCCTCTTTGATGAGCTTCGGATCGCTGGGGAAATTCGACCCGACAAAATAGCCGTTTTTGCTTCGCCACAGACGATGGACTTTCAGGCCAAGTTCGAGGCGCCCCACTTCATTGGCATGGTTGTCGGCGATGAGCCAGTCGTTGGCGTAGCCACCATTGTTGCCCGCGAGCATGATGCGCTCATAGTCATCGATGCTGGCCGAATATTGCATCGCTTTGCGCGCGCGGACAAACTCGGGAACTCCGTTGGGATCGAAGCCATGAAAACCAGTGATCGTAGTCTCCGTGATTTCAATGCCTGCCGCGTTGATGCCAAAGTCGTCGCCACTGTCGATCTTGCCGGGAAAGCCGTCCATCAGCAGGTGGTAGCCATGCTGCGGGGCGATGTCGAAGATGATGCGCCAGCGCTCGCCATCCATAAATGAGGTCCAGTTACTGTGCGCGATGACGGGCTTGTGATCGCGTGTCCAATCGCCGGTCGCAACAAAGGCACTGCAATGTCCCGGCGGCCCAGCGCTGAGCGCCGCCGAACCGCGCGCTCTGTGTTCCAGATACGGCACGTAATAGTCGGGCGTTTCCATAAAGCCATTCAGCGCCACCACGTCCCAGAGGTCCATGTCGTGGATGCCGTGGGACTTCGCGCCGTCCGCGATTCCCTGTAGTTCCTCGCGGTACTGGGTTTCAATGTGCGGCCAGTAGATGTTCTTCGCCGTGTCGCGGAAGAACTGCCAGTCACGATGGGTGCTGTGCGTGTTTTCCAGGCGAATGGCGTGGAAGGCGTCGTCGATTTCCGGGGCCAGCAAGTATCCATGCTGAAATCCGATCTGCTGCGGCGTACCTTGCAGGTGGACGTAGATCCAATGCGCCCGTTCAAAACGATAGGCGCCATGCAACTGCGGCGGTTGCGCCGAGGTGGGCGCAGCACTGGAAGCTAAGGAATGACCCAGGTAGACGATGCCACCTAGAAAAAGGACAGAGAAAAATGTGCGTAAGTGACGATGCATGCAGTGGCCCTCCGATGCAGGCTATCGTTGAACGCAAGCAAAAGCAATGACTGGATGGTTTGAGCCGCCATTGCCCCCATCCTCGTTGCAGCGCAGAAGGGCATCGCGAATTGGGCCAAGTGTTGACGAACTGCCACCAAACGATTTGGAGATTATCCTTAAGATTGTTCTGACCGGAAAGCAGTGGCCACGCGTCTTGCTTTTATTGCCGACCAGTGCTTGCATCGCAACGGACCACCTAACTGAGCAACAGTTGTGCAACTAGACAAGCCTATGATACCCGGAATTGAGGACGCTGCTGCAGGATGCAAACAGCGGGATTTGCTGGAGCTTGCCGTTGGATATGGGCTGATCCTACTTGTGATCTGGACGCCAAACCCTTGGCAAAGTCTGTTCTATTGGTCGGCAATTGCCTGGGTTCTGGTAGTCACCTGTGTTTCTTTCGACGGCTGGAACTCGATGGGCTTCCGCGCTTCTGGATTTTTGCGATCGCTTTGGGTGGTTGGCGCTGCCTTGTTGGTGGCGGCGGTCGCCGTCGCCTTTGCCGCCAGGTTCCACACTTTACACCAGCCGCGCGGCGCGATCCTGTTCATCAAGCGTTTCTGGGGATATGGAATCTGGGCGTTGCTGCAACAATTTCTGTTACAGGACTTTTTCCTGCTACGGCTGCTACGGTTGGCGCCAGGAAAAATGTCCGCAGTGGTAGCGGCTACAGGTCTGTTCGTACTCGCGCACCTGCCGAACCCTGTCCTGACTCCGTTGACGCTGATCTGGGGCTTCGCAGCCTGCTGGCTCTTCCTTGAGTATCGCAATATCTACAACCTGGCGCTGGCACACGCCATCTTCGGGATATGTATAGCTATTACCGTACCCGGCCCAGTGGACCATAACATGAGGGTAGGGCTTGGATACTTGACCTATCGTCCGAACACTCACCATCACCTCAGCCAAAGAGACCATATCGTATCCACGGATGCGTGGGTAATTGCGGCTGCTCCAATCCGGCGCTCCTGACGCCAGGCCCGGCCATAGAAGATTCCCGCCAAAGCGGCCAGCAAAACGTAACGCCAGTTGAAATGCGCGGCGCGCTTGTTCCAGTGCGACAAGCCGAATAGCACTGCTGTCATAAAGAGCGCAGGATAGCGCCCGATGCGCCGTTCCAGTAGGTTCTGTAGCCATCCGCGAAAGAAGAGTTCTTCTGGAACGGCAATAAAAAAAAAGGTAAAGATAAATGCGCCAGCAAATTGCGCCAGATGTGGCCAGGATGTATGAAGGTGCAGGAAGCCCAGGCCCAGGCCAATCGCAAGGGCGATGGGCGCGTAGAATGCCACCTCGCGCAATCCGATGCCAGCGTCCCGCAAACACAAGCGCAGATCGAATCCAACGCCATCGAGTTTCCGAAGCGCGAGAAATCCGTAAATGCCCGCATCCAGCAACAAAATCTTATTAAAGATGACAAGATGGGCAGGCCACGCGTGCTCAAACCAGCGAAGATCGACAGCCAGCCCCAGCGAGGCGAGGACCAGCAAGTCCCGCCAGTTGCCGCGTCGGTTCGGATCGATGCGACTGGCCTGCCACATCAGTATGGAAATTGTGCTCGGCAGCAGGGCGTATAGCGCGCACCATTGCCAGCGAAACATCCCGCTGGAAAACGCTACAAGCACATAAGGTATACACAGGAGGGCGGGGCCAAAGAGCAGCGCGCTCGTCGGAAATGTTTCTGTCAGCTTTGCCTTTGCCAGACTTCTCGCAAAGAATGCAGCCACCAAATAAGGTATCAGAGTCAACAGAGCGGCGATCGCAATTACCGGGCTGAACATAAGACGGTTTTCAGTGTAGCTCTTCAGACACCCTGTGATCCGTTGTCGGAGGGCGGATAGCCCATAGGTCGAGCCCTGTTGCCATCC
Source organism: Acidobacteriota bacterium (assembly GCA_021790655.1). GTDB lineage: Bacteria > Acidobacteriota > Terriglobia > Terriglobales > Acidobacteriaceae > JAKAAZ01. The sequence continues at coordinate 9,966 of JAJYGR010000282.1, forward strand.
ACCCCATCCTTGCGGGGCAACGGCGGGGTGGAAAAACACTCAAAGAGAGAAATGCTTCAGGTAATGTCGTCCGTATTAAACGCGGGTTTGCCGGCTGGTTTGGGTTGACCACCGCGACATGGGTTACGCGCTCCACCACCGCGTCGTAGAACAGCCGCGTATTGCCCGTCGCTTCCACGGCGATCTCGTCTTCCTTCCTCAACTGCGCGGCAAACAGCTTCAGCTCTTTGATCGGCCACTGCCGCAGATAGGTTCGGCCATTTTCCAATCGCGTGCATACGGTCAACTGCGTCCGTGAAGGCAACTTCCGTGTGGTAGTTTTCCACCTTGGTCTGAAAAATCGGGACGTCGATGGTGCCAATATCGGGAGGCAAATGGGTCGCGCTCCCAGCGGTGTGGTAGCCGCACCCGGCAGCAGAAAGCATCAGCAGGCACGCGAGAATGGCAGTAGTGCGCATAGAAAAGAAGGGACACCTTGATTGTACGATTATCAATTACGCGATTTTTATAGCGTTTAGAATTGTTGGCATTTGCGGGTGAGCCAGATGTACCCTTGTAACGAAGAAAGAGGGCCCGCCCACATCTCTCCGCGCTAAACACGGGTAAGAGATGCGGCATCCGGCACCTGGCTTTAGTGGAGGCATTGAAGTGATGGAACAGTATTATGCGCGAATCTGCTGGAATTCAAAAGGCTGGAGGTTCCCGTCCGGCGACGCAGCAGAACTAGAAAATAACACCTACGCAGCCAAGAACAGGTTTGGATATGAAGAATGGCTATTTAACTTCATGTGGATATTCGAGGGCTACCACTACGCACATCTGCAACCAGTAGGCAGGTCCTTCAAAAGGATGACGGGTAAGACTCTCGACATTTTGCTATGGGCGATCAATCCAAATCATAATCATGTCCAGATCGGCGAGATCAAGAATTGCCAAGTGCTGACTGAGAGCCAGACACGGGAGGCTATTGACTATTACAAGGAAAACGGCTGGTTCAAGCAAATGGAGGAGGATGTTTCTCATGTGGGTGGGAATAAGGAAAAATTGTCAGGGACCGGATTGTTCAATATTCGCTTTCTACATGAGGAAGCTATCCAATACGATGATCCGCTTCCAGTTGCTAAACCCACTGACAAAATCGCCAAGTTGAGTCGGTATACGCTCGTGGCTGCCAGCCAACCCTATGAATATGAACAATGGCATGGCCGTACTCGACAGGGGAGTACGACAATTCCTAGTCCGCAGGAGTATACGCACACAGGTTCGCAAGGTTGCACAGTCGATCCATACCATCCTGTGCTTCAGGCTAAATTGATGGAATTGCTTCAGAAGCAGTTTGGTAAAGACAACGTCGTTCGCGAATCTGGCTGGGTCGACATTACCGTGAGCAACGGAAAGAGAAGGATGCTGATAGAAATCAAGACTGACGCAGTTGCCAAACGTGCGATTCGTGAGGCATTAGGTCAGATTCTTGAGTACGCATATTTTTCCTCGGACTTGCAAGGTTTGGCGCAAACTGCGGATGCTGAGCTTTTCATAGTTGCTCCCGCCCTGGCCAATGAAGAAGTGTCAGCATACCTGAACCTGTTGCGCAACAAATTCCACATACCAGTTCGATATTGCAGTTTTTTGCCGGGCAGCAAACTTCCAGAATCGTTCAAGCAAGACCAGTAGTGATGACACCTTGGCTCTCGCTGATGATTACGGTCGAATCATTGGCCACTCGGAAATGACCCACAAATAAAAAGAGCAGCGATGGCGGCTGCTCTTTTTGCTTTTGTCGAAGGAATCTGTCTCCGAAGTTTATGCGGGAGAAGGCTGTTCGCCAGCATAACCACCGGCCCGACCAGCATCCGGTTTGAGCACGCGCTGCACATCGCCGCCTGAACCATCCTGCTCCGCGCTTAATGGTGGCAGTTCCTTGCCTTCGATCAGAGCGCGAATTTCGGCGGCATCCAGCGACTCGCGGTCGAGCAGGGCCTGTGCCATGCGATGCATCAGGGGCTGGTTGTTCTCCAGCAGCGAGTGGGCGGACTGATAGCCGTTGTCCACCAGCATGCGCACTTCGGAGTCAATCTGCCGCGCTGTCTCTTCGCTGAAGTCGCGATGCTGAGAAATCTCGCGCCCCAGAAAAATCTGCTCTTCTTTTTTGCCAAAGGTGAGCGGACCAAGCCGGCTCATGCCAAACTCGCAGACCATCTTGCGGGAGAGTTCCGTGGCCCGCTCGATGTCATTGCCAGCGCCGGTCGTCAACTGGTTCAGAAAGATTTCTTCCGCGCAACGACCGCCCATCAGAATGGCAAGTTGCGTTTCCAGGTAGTTCTTGCTGACCGTGTGCTTGTCGTCTTCCGGCAACTGCATGGTCAGGCCCAGCGCCATGCCGCGTGGAATGATGGTGACCTTGTGCAGCGGATCGGCGTGGTCGCGCAGCGCAGCCACGACCGTATGACCGGCTTCGTGATACGCCGTCGTCCGCTTTTCCTCATCGGTCAGCAGCATCGACTTGCGCTCCGCGCCCATCAAGACCTTGTCCTTCGCGGACTCGAAGTCATACATCGTCGCCACCTTGCGGTTGGCCCGCGCAGCGTTGATGGCAGCCTCATTCACCATATTCGCTAGATCGGCGCCGGTGAATCCGGGGGTACCGCGCGCCAGAACGCGAAGATTGACATCGTCTGCAAGGGGAACTTTCTTGGAGTGTACGCGCAGGACTTCCTCGCGGCCACGAACGTCGGGACGACCCACAATCACGCGGCGGTCGAAGCGCCCGGGACGCAGTAAAGCAGGATCCAGAACGTCCGGGCGATTGGTTGAAGCAATCAGGATCACTCCGTCGTTCGACTCGAAACCATCCATCTCCACCAGCAACTGGTTCAGTGTCTGCTCACGTTCATCGTGACCACCGCCCAAACCGGCCCCGCGGTGGCGTCCTACCGCGTCAATCTCATCGATGAAAATGATGCAGGGCGCATTCTTCTTTCCCTGCTCAAACAGGTCGCGAACACGGCTGGCGCCGACGCCGACAAACATCTCCACAAAGTCCGATCCAGAGATCGAGAAGAACGGAACATTGGCTTCGCCAGCAACCGCGCGGGCGAGCAGGGTTTTGCCGGTTCCCGGAGGGCCCACCAGCAGGACGCCCTTGGGAATGCGTCCGCCAAGCTTCTGGAACTTCTGCGCATCCCGCAAAAATTCAATGATCTCTTTCAGCTCTTCCTTTGCCTCATCCACGCCAGCTACGTCTTTGAACGTAACTTTTTTCTGCTGCATGGAGAGCAATCGGGCCTTGCTCTTTCCAAACGACATTGCCTTGTTGCCGCCAGTCTGCATTTGCCGCAACATAAAGAACCACAACGCGCCTAGCAGC